>ONLX01000003.1 GCA_900318765.1 uncultured Eubacteriales bacterium | reverse complement strand
GCGAAGTGCGACGGACAGACGACCGAAAAGATGCTTGGTCAGGTGAAGGACAGCCTGTATACGTTCAGCATCACGAAGGTGATTTCCAAGACGAAGATTGCCAACGTGACGCTTCCGGATTCTTCGCTGACGATCGATCCGGCGACCGGCATTATCACGTTCCCCGCAGCGACGGACAGCTTTGTCTACGCGTATGCGACCGGATTCGGTTCGACCAAGATGAAGGTTACGGTCCCGACCCTGTTCAGCACGCTTTCGAACGCGATTGAATTTGAAGACGTTTCCACGCTGCGCGGCGAAAAGGTCGAAGTCGACGGTATCGCTTACTCGGTTGCCGAGGGCGTCATTGCGCTGCCGGACGGCGTGACGCCGAAAGTCGTTACGCAGTATGCATTCAACAGCGATTCGTCCGATCTGCACACCGTTTACCCGACGTCGATGCGCGTCTGGTTCGTGCAGGAGAAGAGCGGCGTTCATAAGGCGGTTTATGCGACGGACTTTGAGAACATCCTCCAGTATAAGGGCAGCTCGATCCGTATCACCGGCAAGAAGGGCATTCGCATGATCACCGGTGTGCCGAAGACGCAGCGCGATTCGCTGATCAGCAAGAACGGCCTCGGCGGATACATCCTCCAGGAGTACGGCACGCTCGTCATTTGGGACAGCGATCTCGGAACGAAGGATCTGACGCTCGATACGCCCAAAGTCATGAGCGCGTATGCCTATAATAAGGAAAAGAAGGCGGACCCGATCTTTGCCAAGAAGGATGGCCTGATTCAGTACACGAACGTTCTGACGTTCGACGATATGGAAAAGTGCAAGCCGGACCTTGCCATGCGTCCGTACATGAAGCTGACGAACAGTGACGGCGATGCGCTTGTGATCTACGGCGGCATCATTCACCGCAACATCGGTTACATCGCCTATCAGAACCGGAACGCCTTTAAGTCCACAACGGCGGCGTACAAGTATATCTGGGAGATCATCCATGCGGTGTACGGCAACCTGTATGATGCGGACTACAAAGGATAAGAGGTGGACGGAATGAAACGATTCGGATGGATTCTCATTGCAGCGATCCTGGTGCTTGCCATGATCGGCTGCGAAGGCACGCGCGCACCGGAAGTTGTGACGGCAACCGAAGTCCCGGTTCTCACGGCCGCACCGACGGATACGCCCGCGCCGACCGAAGTACCGACTCCGGAGCCGACGCCCATACCGACGGATACCCCGACGCCGGAACCGACGGAAACGCCTGCGCCGACGGATACGCCCGCGCCGACGGATACGCCTGAGCCCGAGACCGAAGCTGCGACTTCGAAGGTCAACACCCTCGGCGTCGTCGGCAAGCTGTATCTCGATGAGGATACGGTGGACGTAACGGCCGAACAGGGCGATTACTATGTGATCAATGACGAAGAAGAGGGCAGCCTCCTGATCGAGAAGCGGTTCGTCCGCATGGAAGGCGAGAAAGCGCCGAAGTCCTATACGGGCTATGCCGCAAGCCAGTCGGGCGTTTACGATAACCCGTATCTCGAAGGCAAAACGCTGAAAACGCTGACGACGAACACCAAAGTTACGGTAACCGATACGCTGGGCGACGTTGTGCGCGTTACACTTTCGAACAAGACGGAGGGCTACATGTCGGCAGGGGATGTCAGCAAGAAGAAGCAATCCTCCGGCGGTTCTTCCGGAGGCGGTTCTTCCTCCGGCGGCGGATCAACCGGGAAGGACGGCGGCGATATCAACCTGTCCGCTCCGATCGGGCAGGGCCTTACCGCTGTTCATACCGCGTCGCGCATGACCTATGCAAGCAAGACATTCAAGCCCGGTCAGGGAACGATCCTTGCCGACAGTGTGGAAGGGTATTATGCGGTCTTTAACCGCGGTGACGAAGTGCGCGTGCTTGAAAAGGGCAAGACGACATCCACCGTTTTGGTCAATGGCAAGACCGGTGAGGTTCCGACCGACCTTTTGACGTTTGCGGACGATAAGGCGTATAAGGAGTGGGACGGCTACGCGAAAGCGAAGGCTCCGTTCTATCTGATCTATCGACTGTACGACGTTCCGACGCTGCTGAAAAAGAATACGACCGTTCGCGTTCTGGATGAATACAACGGGCTTGCGATTGTAAAGGTCGGCAGCAAGATCGGCGTGATGACCAAGGATCAGGTCAGTACAAAGAAGATCTCTTCCGGCGGCGGCGGTGGCGGCGGAAGCTCCTCCGGCGAGTGGACGGATCCGGTCCTCTGATCTGAAAAAAGACTCTTTTGCGGGAATCGTGAATTCACGGTTCCCGTTTTTCAATTCCGCGTTATCTTTTCTCCGTTTTGTGCCTCTTAATAGGTGAAACCGGTTGACAGAGGAAAGGAAAATGGAACAAAACGAACAGTTTGATCGCATCTATGAATCCACGCGTGACGATTTGCTGCGCTTTCTGATGCTGCGTACAAATGCCGCGCCCGAAGCGGAGGACCTTTTTCAGGAGATCTATCGTCGATTCTATCTGCGCCTGCAAAAGAACGCGTTCCCGATCCGGAATCCGAAATGGTACCTGTTTTCCGTTGCGAGAAAGGTGTTGGCCGGGTTTTATCGGGAAAAAGCCGAACGCAGCGAGAGGGAGCAGCCGATGCCGGAGGACACGGATCTGACGGCGGACGACACCCCGATCGACGAACAGCTCCTCCGTGACGAGCAAAAAACGCAGGTTTGGCGACTTTTGCAAAAGGAGCCGGAGCTGAACCGACGGGCATTTCTGCTGTATTACGGCTATGATCGATCGCAGAAGCAAATTGCGAAGGCACTCGGAATCAGCGAAGAAGCCGTGCGGCAGCGTTTGTACCGCACCCGCGGCAGAATCCGCGCGTTATTGGAATCGGAAAACGACAAACGGGAAAGGAGAACGGAATGAACGAGCAGGAGTTTTATCGGGAGATGATCCGCGAAAATGCGGTGTGCGATGCGGTTGTCAAAGCAAATGTGAAAAAGCTGACGCTCCAAGACGCTGCCAAACCACAGGGCGATACGCAGGCAAAGGGGCAGCGCAGGTTTCCGTGGATTGCAATTCCTGCGACGGCGTTGATTGCGGTACTGACGGTTGCCGTCGCAATTCTGTGCGGTGTGTCGTTGAACCGTCATACCGAGGGGAAAGCGGCCGCGCCGCTTATGACGGAAACGGCCGATAGCGAGGGCGCCGCAAAAGTGGCGGCGTTTTTGCGGGAGAATCACGACGTTGTGCTTGAAGAAGTCTTGTATACCGGCGTGGATGCGGTGCAGACGATTCGCCTGAACGGCCTTTCCGGCCTGTATCTGTTGGAAGAGTGCACCGGCGGAATTTTGACCGGCGTTCCGGTCGATCCCGATGCGGTACAGGGGCAGTATGACGAATCGTTTTTGACACCGTACCGCGCAGGGGAGAAGACGCTTTACGCGCGGCCGGAAAGCTGGCTCATCTATGAGATGCCGGACGGGAACCGATTCTACGGTTTCATCCAGCTTGCCGAGAATGCTGCCCGGTCGGTGCTCGACGCAGTCGAATCGAAGGAAGGCTCGAACGGAACGGAGGCCGCGCGGGAGCTTGCTGCGCTGACATATTTGAAGCAAAACGGGCTTACGGCGACTGCCACCTTTGTCGGCCCGGATTGGACCGGGTATGCGGATGCAG
Source organism: uncultured Eubacteriales bacterium (assembly GCA_900318765.1). Taxonomy (GTDB): domain Bacteria; phylum Bacillota; class Clostridia; order Christensenellales; family CAG-138; genus UBA3792. The sequence goes on along the minus strand of ONLX01000003.1, from coordinate 11,327 downwards.
ACGGGAACGTGACAGCGACCGTTTACTACCGGGTGCAGGTGTGCGAGAGAGACCGCGGAGAAGAAGTGCCCCGCGCGGATACGGAACTGTATGTTGCGCAGCTCGGAACGGTGACGGTGAACCTCAACACGTATCAAACGATCGGACGGCAGCGCGTGTCCGGAACGGAATCGCCCGTGGTTTGGGGCGCGGAAACGGTTACAGCCGATCAACTGACCTTCACAGAGGAGAAGGCAATCGCCTTGACGCGAGAAACCATTTCAACGGAGGGCCTTCAAATGACGGCCGAGACGGACGATACCTGGATCGTTCCGGCCGGAATCCAAAATTTGCGGATCCGGATTGTGCCGCCCGAGCAGTGGACGGAACCGCAGAAAGCGGCGTTTGCTAGCGCGCTTACGATGACGGTTTTGCTGGACGGCGAACCGGGAGATTGGTACCCGAACGGCGCGTTTTGCTCGGTCGAGGCGGATGGATCGCTGCTTTGGTGCGCGGAATCGGTCGTAAACGTGTCGGAAGAGCGGCTTGCTCAGGTTCGCTCCGTCACGCTCATTCCTACGCTGACCGGGATCGACTCCGTTGCGGTATATGGCGAGGACGGCGCGCTGCTATCCTCCCTGCAACCGAACTCCGGCAAGCGGGTCATGAGCCTGCCCGGGGCGTCTGCCTTGGAGGTCGCCAACCATAAAACGGAGTTTTTGGCGTATGCGATGACGCTGACGAGCGAGAAACAAATTGGCGGACCGTATGCAGACAGCATTTTTGTCGGCGGCACGGTCGAAGCGAACACCGGCAGCGATTCGAAAACCTATCCGTATCGGGTGCGCAGCGCATCCGCAACCTGGTATCTTGCGGCGGACGAAATGACGCTGCAGACCGAGCAGGTACAACAGAATCCGACGGTCGATCGGGTTTCGCATTATGAGGCGGCCTGCATTCTGGCATATCTGATCGACACCTACGGCAAGGATACGGTGATTCGGAATCTCGGCACCAATCCCGCTAAGATCGAATCCGTTTACGGGGAGCCGTTTTCCGAGATTTATCGGAAATGGACCGTTTGGAACGAACAGAAATGTGAGGAACTCGGACTGCGATTCTTCTGAACCGAAAAACAGAGCGTTTGAAACGTCAAACGCTCTGTTTTTTTGCGGAGTGATATGCTATACTAAAAGAAAACGAAAGGAGACAGGGCGATGACGCTGAAGGAACTGTGGCTCCCGCTTGCGCTGCTGCTGCTTGCGGCAGTGCTTTGCGCGCTCGGCGCGCGGGTTCGGAAGCTGCGGTGGATGACGTATCTCGGCGGCGCGGTCTGGGTGGCTGCGGCGATTCTGGGTATGCTGCGTGGTGCGTCGCAATCGGCTCTGCTCCTTTCGGTGCTTCTGCTTTTGCTCGTTACGTTTGCATTCGGGAAGCGGGGTGACGGGTCATGACGTTCGATTCCCTGCTGTATCTCGGCTTTTTGTGGATCGTTGTCGTGCTGCATCGGATCCTGCCGCATCAGATGCGTTGGGTACTGCTGCTTGCGGCAAGCGTTGTCTTCTATGCGGTCGGAAGTGTGCCGCTTTCGCTTCTGCTGCTTGGTGTGATCGCGCTGACGTATGCCGCAGGTCTGCTGCTCGGTGCCGCATCAACGCAGCGGCAAAAGAGAGCAATCCTGATCGCGGCGATTGCGGCCTGTGTGGGACTGTTGCTGTACTTCAAATATTTCCGGTTCCTTGCCGAGCGCGCGCAAGCGCTTGTACGGATGCTCGGCGGGCAGGCGGAGTGGAACCTGTGGGATGTGGTGCTTCCGGTCGGCGTTTCGTTTTATACGTTCCAGGCTATGGCGTATGTGATCGACGTTTATCGCGGGACGCTTCCGCCAGAACGGCACTTCGGCTATTACGCGCTGTTTATTTCGTTTTTCCCGCAGCTTGTCGCCGGACCGATTGAACGCGCCGAAAACCTGCTGCCGCAGCTGAAGGCCGAGCGTGCCGTTTCGCGCGAGGATATGCGCGTCGGAATCCGACTGCTGCTGTCGGGACTGTTTCGCAAGGTGGTTCTGGCGGATTTTTGCGGAAGCGTCGTCGATCGCGTGTATGCGTCATCCGCGCCGGATGGGAGCGCGGTGGCTGTCGCAACGCTGTTGTTTGCGGTGCAGATTTACTGTGATTTTGCCGGATATTCGGAGATTGCCCGGGGGAGCGCACGGCTTGTCGGCATACGGCTGATGCCGAATTTCGATCGCCCGTACCTTGCGGAAAACATCCGAGAATTCTGGCGGCGTTGGCACATCAGTCTTTCCAAATGGCTGACCGATTACGTGTACATTCCGCTCGGCGGCTCGCAAAAAGGATTGGCGCGGCAGATCGCTGCGACGATCGTCGTATTTCTGATCAGTGGGCTATGGCACGGAGCAAACGATACATTCGTCGTGTGGGGGCTGCTGCACGGGGCTTGGATGATTGCCTGCCTCTTGCTGCGCCGCGTGGGGAGAGCGCCCGGCAGAGTCGGAAAAATCGGTTCGACGGTGCTGACCTTTTTCGGCGTAACGCTGCTTTGGATCTTCTTCCGCGCACAGTCGCTTGCACAGGCGTGGGACCTGATCGGAAGGCTGTTTTCCCCGTGGAACGTTGCCGACGGCCTTGCGCTGATGGAGCTGACGGGAATGGACGCGGCGCGGTTCGCGCTTGCGCTTGGCGTAAGTCCGCTCCTTTGGCAGCTGACCGATGAAAAGCGACGGGAGACGGATCTTGTGTATGTGTTCTTGATCCTTGCGATTGCGCTTGCCTGGGTGATCCGTCTTGACACGGATACGGTCAGCGCGTTTCTGTATTTTCAATTCTGAAATCGTCCGCATCGGGCGGGAAAGGAGGAAGCATGCGATCTCGATGGATTCGCGGCATCCTGTGCGCATTGCTGCTCTTTGCTTTGCCCGGAACGTTCTTTGGGTTTGCGTTTTGCCTCCCTCCGATGTACGACGAAACGTATCTTGCGGCCTTGCAGGAGAAAACAGAACTGCTCCAATCGATCGAGGGACCGCGCGTGATCCTTGTCGGCGGAAGCGGAGCGGCATTTGCGCTGCGAAGCGATCTGTTGGAGCAGGAGCTCGGATTGCCGGTCATCAATGACGGCCTGTATGCCGGGCTCGGGACGACCGTGATGCTCGATCTGGTGAAACCGCACTTGCACGAAGGGGACATCGTAGTATTTTTACCAGAGCAAAGCGCGCAAACGCTCTCCACCTATTTCAATGCCGAAGCGTTCTGGCAAGCTTGTGACGGCGGCACGCATCCGATCGGATCGTTGAACGCGCAGCAGCGAGGGGCTTTGATCGGCGCGTTCCTTCCATTCGCCGCTGCAAAAGCAAAGCTCTTTTTTGCAGGAGAGAAGCCGCACGGGGAGACCGTGTATGCGCGCGCGGCATTCAATGCATACGGGGATATGGCGGCGGCGGGGCGCGAACGGAACGCAATGCCGCTTGGGTATGATCCGAATCAGCCGATTTCGTTTGATCCCGCGCTCCCGACGGACGCCTTTTTTGCGTCGGTAAACGACTTTTCAACCGCATGTGACCGCGCGGGAGCGACGCTGCTGTTCGGCTTCTGCCCGATGAATGCGGCTGCGCTTGACGAGCACGAAGCGGCGCGGATCCCCGCATATTGCGCGGCGCTCGAAACGAAGCTGGATTGCCCGCTGCTTGGCTCGCCGGAAGCGTCGGTGATGGACGCGGCATGGTTTTACGACACGAATTTTCATCTGAATGAAGCCGGGCAGATCGCTTATACCGCGCGGCTCGCATCCCAACTGAAGGAGTATCTGCATCTGGACGCGCCTGTTTTGATCGACATTCCGTTCGCGTCCATCGGGCCGGAAGCGGAACTCTTTGCCGAAGCGAGCGACGACCTTTTCCACTATGCACGCACGGCGGACGGATGGCTCGTTTTCGGACTGACGGACGCCGCAAAAGCGCAGACGGTGCTGACCGTTCCCGATGCGTATGAATCGCTGCCGGTACAGGGGCTCGGCGAACATGCGCTCGCGGGCGCAACCGTGCTTGAAACGTTGCGGCTCGGCGCAAACATTGCGTTGCTGCCGGACGGTGTATTTGGAGATTGCCCGCATCTCAAACGCATTGAACTGAACAATCCGAGCCCGGGAACGTGCCCGGTCGGGCGCGGGCTGCTCGAAGGAACGGATGCGCTTGTGACGGTGCCGAAGGAAGCGTTTTCTGCGTATGCTACGAATTATTTTTGGTCGGTGCATGTCGATCGCCTGATTGCGGACGGCACGGTGCAGACGACGGCTTCCGAGGCGCCTAAGACGCCGCAGCCTTCGGAACCGCAAGGTTCCCTGCGCGACGCGATCCTGTTTGACGCGAACGGCGGCGTTCGTAAGGACGGGAAGGGGACGACGCTGCGGCAGGCGATGAGCCGTACGCACCGAAGGGAAAACACGCTGCGCGGCGCAAACTATTTTGTGCGGGACGGATGCGTTCTGATCGGATGGAACACAAAAGCGGACGGAAGCGGAACGCGGATCGGGCTCGGAAGCCGAATCGCCGACGCCGCGGGAACGACGTTATATGCCATGTGGGCGAAAGCAAATCCCGAAACGGATTTTGTGTATACGGAACAGGACGGAACGGCGACGGTCCAAAAGTATTCCGGCGAAGCCGACTGTGTTGTGCCGGAAACACTCGGCGGCGTGCCGGTTCAAGCGATTGCAGCAGGCGCGTTTTCGAACCGGGCGCTTCAAACGTTGGTGCTCCCGTCGGGATTGACGACGATCGAAGACGGCGCGTTTGCCGACTGCACGATCATGGAGCTGACGATGTTTGACACCGTGACGACCGTTTCGGAGGAATCGTTTGTCGGAACAACGCTGCATACGCTTCGGATCAACGCGTTCCGGATGCCGGTGTACAGCGGATCGTACTTCGATACGTTCTCGGATAAGTATGATTATCTGCTCTCCTTAAAGGGGCAGCAAAAGCTGGTGCTGTTCTCCGGCTCGTCGGGGCGGTACGGCTACGACTCTCAAAAGATCGAAGCGGCGTTTCCGGCGTATCGGGTCGTGAACATGGGCGTCTATGCGTATACAACGGCGCTGCCGCAGTACGATCTGATTTTGCAGGAGCTCGGCCCGGGCGATGTGCTGTTGTCTGCTCCCGAGTTTGACGCGGTGCGCGAGCAGTTTTGTAAGACCAACGCACTCGATTCCGGGTTCTGGGCGATGATGGAATCGAATTATGACGCGGCCGCACGGCTGGATTTTGAAACGTACTCGGATGTTTTTTCGAGCTTTGCAGCCTATCAGAGCGCGCGGGGAAAGATGGTCGGCAAAAACTACGGCGAAAGCCCGTCCTCTTATGACGACGACGGGAACCGCTATGCGTTTGCAACCTACAATGTCTACGGGGATTTCATCCTGCCGCGCCCGAACAGCCCGAAGGATGAGCGCCTTCGCCACAACATCGCGGATTATACGTTAGACAGCATTCCGACCGAAACGGTTGAAGCACTGAACCGCGTGTACCAAAAGTTCCTGGACCGCGGCGTTACCGTGTACTTTTCGTATACGCCGCGAAATCGCTCCTCGCTGACCGAACGGAGCACGCCCGAAGCGATCGCCGCGCTGCACCGGCACCTATGCGAAACGGTCTGCGTTCCGGTAATCTCAAACATTGAGGACTCGCTGTTTTCGGGCGTTTACTTCTGGCTGATCGACAGTCATCTTTCGACCGAAGGCGTCATGCTGCGAACCGAGCGTATCATCCGCGATCTCGAAGCTGTTCTGCGGTGAACAAATGCGCCATCTGGGCGTGCCAATCCGTGGCACGCTCTTTTTTACACCATTTTGAAAAGATTGTGACGGGAAAGCAAACTCCCGCAAAGGGGGATTGCAAATTTGGCAAAGTGTGGTATGCTTATTTTAGCACTCGAGGAGTGAGAGTGCTAAAACGAGAAACAACCATCCCGAAGGGAGGAATGCGATATGAATGCGAACCAACTCACCCAAAAAAGCATAGAGGCGATCCAGGCCGCGCAGAGCCTTGCGACCGAGCGGCAAAATACGCAGCTTGAGCAGGCACATCTGTTTTACGCGCTGATCGACGATGCAAATGATCTGAACGCGCAGCTGTTTGAAAAAATGGGAAAGGATGTGGCGCGGATCAAAGCGGACGCGATGCAGGCGATCGGCGCGCTCGCGTCGTACAGCACGCAGGCGGGCGAGGTCTACCCCGCGCAGGCGTTGAATCAGGCGCTGAATCAGGCGGAAAGCGAAGCGAAGCGCATGGGCGATTCGTATATCTCCGTCGAGCATCTGATGCTCGGGCTCATGGAGAAGGCGGATGCGACGCTGAAAAAGCTGCTGCGGGCACACGATCTGCGGCGTGACGAATACTTGACGGCCCTCAAAGCGGTGCGCGGGAACCGGCAGGTCGATACCGACAACCCGGAGGGGACGTACGACGTTCTGAAAAAATACGGACAGGATCTGGTCGAACTCGCAAAAGAGCATAAACTCGATCCGGTGATCGGACGCGACAATGAGATCCGCAGCGTGATCCGCATTCTTTCGCGTAAAACGAAGAACAATCCGTGCCTGATCGGGGAACCGGGTGTCGGCAAAACGGCGATCGCCGAAGGGCTTGCGCTTCGGATCGTGCGCGGAGACGTGCCGGATAATCTGAAGGATCGGCGCCTGTTTGCGTTGGATATGGGCGCGCTCGTTGCAGGCGCGAAGTACCGCGGCGAATTTGAGGAACGGCTGAAGGCTGTTCTGAACGAGATCAAAAAGAGTGACGGTCGGATCATTCTGTTCATTGACGAATTGCATACGATCGTCGGCGCGGGTAAAACCGACGGCGCAATGGATGCGGGCAACCTCTTAAAGCCGCTTCTGGCACGCGGCGAACTGCATTGCATCGGCGCAACGACGATCGACGAGTACCGCAAGTACATTGAAAAGGATGCGGCGCTGGAACGCCGGTTCCAGCCGGTCATGATTGCAGAGCCGTCGGTGGAGGATACGATTTCGATCCTGCGCGGGCTTGAGGAGCGATATGAGGTCTATCATGGCGTCAAAATCAATGATGCCGCGCTGATTGCAGCAGCAACGCTGTCCGATCGGTATATTTCGGATCGGTTCCTGCCGGATAAGGCGATCGATCTCGTCGATGAAGCGTGCGCGTTGATCAAGACCGAAATGAATTCGATGCCGAGCGAGATGGATGAGACGATGCGAAAGATCATGCAGCTTGAGATCGAGGAAACGTCCTTAAAGCAGGATGATGATCCGCATTCGGTGGAACACCTTGAGGAGATCCGTGCGCAGCTTGCCAAGCTGAAGGATTCATTCAACGAGATGAAGGCGCGTTGGGAGAACGAGAAAGCGTCGATCGGCAAGGTACAGCAGCTGCGTGAGCAGATCGAAAAGGTCAGCAACGACATCGTTTCGGCCGAAAATGCCTATGATCTGAACAAGGCCGCTGAGCTGAAATACGGCGAGCTCCCGCGCCTCCAGAAGCAATTGAAGGAGGAAGAGGAGAAGGCGCAGACGCGCGAGCATACGTTGCTGCGCGATCATGTGACTGAGGAGGAGATTGCCGAGATCGTCGCGCGGTGGACGGGGATCCCCGTTTCGAAGCTCCTGGAAAGCGAACGGCAGAAGCTGCTGCATCTGGATACGCAGCTGCATCGTCGGGTGGTCGGACAGGATGACGCGGTGAACCGTGTGTGCGACGCGATCCTTCGCTCGCGTGCAGGCATTCAGAATCCGGATCGCCCGATTGGTTCGTTCCTGTTCCTCGGGCCGACCGGCGTGGGCAAAACCGAGCTTTGTAAAGCGCTCGCCGAAGCCTTGTTCGATGACGAACGCGCGCTCGTCCGCATCGATATGAGCGAATACATGGAGCAATACTCGGTATCGCGATTGATCGGAGCGCCTCCGGGATACGTCGGCTACGACGAGGGCGGGCAGCTCACCGAAGCGGTGCGCCGCAAGCCGTATGCGGTCGTGTTGTTCGACGAAGTCGAGAAAGCGCATCCGGACGTGCTGAACGTGCTTTTGCAGGTGCTGGATGACGGGCGTATCACCGACGGGCAGGGCCGCACGGTCGATTTCAAGAATACGATTATTATTCTGACTTCGAACATCGGTTCCGATACGTTGCTCGACGGCATGGATGAACAGGGTAACCTGCGCCCCGGCGTGGAGGATTGGGTTCGGAACGAGCTGAAGAGTCGGTTCCGTCCGGAGTTCATCAACCGTCTTGACGAGATTGCCTTCTTCAAGCCGCTGTCCGGCAGCGATCTCAAGGCAATCGTCGATTTGCTGTTCAACGATCTCAAGAAGCGCCTCAGCGCGCGCGGACTTGCGCTTACTGTAACCGATGCCGCCAAGGAATTCATCGTTGAAAACGGCAGCGATCCGCAGTTCGGCGCAAGACCGCTGAAGCGGTATATCCAGTCGCATGCCGAGTCGCTGCTTGCACGGTACATCATCCGCGAATCCCCTGCCGAGGGAACGACACTGACGCTCGACGCAGCGGAAAGCGGGCTGACGGTTCGGTAAACCAGAAATCTGTTCCGGCCTTGAACGGGGAGCCTTCGGGCTTTCCGTTCAGGGCCGCTTTTTTGGTCGGATTTGCAAAGGAGAGGAGCCGTAAAACTTCCGTAAAAAGGAAGGCGGGCGGGTTGGCGGTGTTTTGCAAATGTGGTATGATACGAAAAAGCGATCACGGAGGTCGAAGCATGACGAAGATTATCAACGAACCGTCCCATACGTTCAGCGAATATCTGTTGATTCCCGGCTACTCCTCGAAGGAATGCGTTCCTGCCAACGTGAGCCTCAGAACGCCCCTTTGCAAGTTCCGCCGCTGCGAAACTTCCCCGCTCGAAATGAATATTCCGCTCGTCTCTGCCATTATGCAATCGGTTTCGGACGACCGGCTTGCAGTCGCCCTTGCTCAGGAAGGCGGCGTTTCTTTTATTTACGGGTCGCAAACGGTGCAAGACGAGGCAGAAATGGTGCGCCGCGTCAAGTCGTATAAAGCGGGCTTTGTCCGCAGCGATTCAAACATCCGGCCGGATGATACTTTGGCGGACGTCGTTGCGCTCAAAGAGCGTACCGGGCATTCGACCGTTGCGGTCACGGATGACGGAACGGCGGACGGGCATCTGGTCGGCATTGTGACGAGCCGTGATTACCGCGTGAGCCGCATGACGCCGGATACGCCGGTGTATACGTTTATGACGCCGCTTTCCAAGCTTGTCTGCGCCAAGGAAGGGACAACGCTGAAGGAAGCGAACGATATCATTTGGGATCACAAACTGAATTCGCTGCCGATCATCGATCGCGAAGGGCGGCTTCGCTACTTTGTGTTCCGCAAAGACTATGATCTGCATAAGCAGAACCCGAATGAGCTGCTCGATGAACATAAACGGTTCATCGTCGGCGCGGGCATCAATACGCGCGATTATGAGACGCGCGTTCCGGCGCTGATCGAAGCGGGAGCGGACGTGCTCTGCATCGATTCGAGCGAAGGGTTTTCCGAGTGGCAGAAGATCACTCTGGAGTGGATACGGAAACAATACGGAGACACGGTCAAGGTCGGCGCAGGCAACGTCGTCGATGCAGCGGGGTTCCGCTTCCTTGCGGACTGCGGTGCGGATTTTGTGAAAGTCGGCATCGGCGGCGGCTCAATCTGCATCACGCGTGAAACCAAGGGCATCGGCAGAGGACAGGCCTCTGCGCTGCTCGACGTCTGCAAAGCCCGCGATGAGTATTTCGAGGAGACCGGCGTTTACGTTCCGGTCTGTTCGGACGGCGGCATCGTTTACGATCATCATATCACGCTGGCCCTCGCGATGGGTGCGGATTTTGTGATGCTCGGGCGGTATTTTGCCCGGTTCGACGAGAGCCCGTCGGCCAAGGTATCGATCGGCGGTACGTATTATAAGGAGTACTGGGGCGAAGGCTCGAACCGCGCGCGCAACTGGCAGCGGTACGATATGGGCGGCGATAAGAAGCTCAGCTTCGAAGAGGGCGTGGATTCGTACGTACCGTACGCCGGAACGCTTAAGGACAATGTCGGTATGACGCTGGCGAAGGTACGTTCCACGATGTGCAACTGTGCTGCGCTGTCGATTTCCGAGCTGCACGAGAAGGCCGTGCTCACATTGGTCAGCGCGACGAGCATCGTCGAGGGCGGCGCACATGACGTGATTCAGCGGGACAAGGCTCCCATCAAATAAACATTTTTACGGAGGTTGAAATCATATGGAACAAGGCAACAAGAGACCGGAAACGATGGAACGGATTACGACCGAAGCGCTTGCGAAGGCGTTTATCGAAGAGCAGGTTCAGGCACTTCGGGCGCAGATCGGCGATAAGAAGGTGCTGCTTGCACTGTCAGGCGGCGTCGATTCCTCGGTTGTAGCCGCGCTTTTAATCAAGGCGGTCGGAACGCAGCTCACCTGCGTGCATGTCAACCACGGCCTTCTGCGCAAAGGCGAGCCGGAGCAGGTCATCGAAGTGTTCCGCAACCAACTTGGCGCAAACCTTGTATATGTCGACGCGGTCGATCGGTTCTTGGATAAGCTGGCCGGTGTGACCGAGCCGGAGCAAAAGCGCAAAATCATCGGCGCAGAATTCATCCGCGTCTTCGAAGAGGAAGCGCGTAAGCTCGAAGGCATTGAATTCCTCGCACAGGGCACGATCTATCCCGATATCTTGGAGAGCGCAGACGGCATCAAGGCGCATCACAACGTCGGCGGTTTGCCGGAAGATCTGCAGTTCTCGCTCGTGGAGCCGGTCAAACTGCTGTTCAAAGACGAAGTCCGCGTTGTCGGCAAGGCGCTCGGCCTTCCGGACAGCATGGTATACCGTCAGCCGTTCCCGGGCCCGGGTCTCGGCGTCCGCTGCCTCGGCGCGATCACGCGTGACCGTCTCGAAGCCGTCCGTGAATCTGACGCGATCCTGCGCGACGAGTTTGCAAAGGCGGGCCTGCAGGGTAAGGTCTGGCAGTATTTCACGATCGTTCCCGATTTCAAGTCCACCGGTATTACCGACGGAAAGCGTACGTTCGATTGGCCGGTCATCCTGCGCGCGGTCAACACGGTAGACGCCATGACGGCTACGGTTGCGGAGATTCCGTTCGCGCTGCTGCAAAAGATCGCGGACCGCATTCTGCGCGAAGTCAAGGGTGTAAACCGCGTTCTGTTCGATTACTCCCCCAAGGGCCCGGCGACGATCGAGTGGGAATGACGCTCGAAACGGCGAAAACCCGCATGAATACAGGCTTTTTTGCCCGTCCATACTGCTCTTGATACTGGATT
>ONLX01000009.1 GCA_900318765.1 uncultured Eubacteriales bacterium | reverse complement strand
CTGCCCGAATCTCCCGAATTGCCGGAACTGCCCGAATCTCCCGAATTGCCGGAATCGCCGGAGTTGCCGGAACTGCCCGAATCTCCCGAATTGCCGGAATCGCCGGAGTTGTCATCGGGTTTTGTGGAGGTGGAATCATCGTCCTGATCCTTGCTCTTGCCGGAACCGGAATCGGAATCATCATCCTCATTGGCAGGACCCACGATATACTTTCCGGCAAACGCCTTATACGTTGACGTTGCAAGGTCCTCTTCCTTCACAAGCTCGCCGTCCAGATAATACTGTTTCAAGCTCTTCCAGACGGACCCGTTCTGTCTTCCCTGTACCTTCTCTTTGTAGCCGGGCGCTTTGCTGTAATCGACTTCTTCAATGATTTCGCCGCTCGGATACAGCGTCTTCGTTTTGGTCGGTTTGGGAATCTTGATCGAATCGTATTCCCCGTCCGAATCCTCAATCAGCGGAATCCCGTAGATTTCAAACGTCAGCTCATTGCCGTCCGTATATCCGATGATGATGATATCCTCTTTGCTGCTGTTCTTGAATTTGAAGTCGATCAAATTACCGACGGAGTTGATCGTCGCGTCCAAGCCCTTATCGATATAGCTGACCGGCATCGAATGGTTCTGCCGATACGTAATCTCCATGTCCGAAAGTACCGCAGCGTTATAGAGCGTGCTCGAAAGCTGGCAAACGCCGCCGCCGTACTCCTGTACGACCGCGCCGGTGTTGTATGCGCCGGCGAGCTTCCAACCGTTCGCCTTATTGCGCACGCCGAGCGTTCCGTTGGTGGAGAACTCATCACCCGGATGCAGAATCGTTCCGCTGATCAGACCGACGCCCTTCCGGATATTCGCTTTCCGGTTGCTTGTGCTGCCCTTGAAGCTCGTCGTCTTTTTGCCGCGCAGTACGTAACGGTTTTCCACATTCTCGCGCGTCACATTCGCCGCCGTTTCCACGATGGGTGCTTCGATCTCTGCGCCCGAATCCGAAGACAGGACGGTTTCAACAAGCGCGTCACAATCAAGAGCTTTTCCGGCAACGTCGTCCGTATACTCGATCGAATTGGAATCCTTGTTGTACGCAACGGAAGCATCGATCGGCGCAACGTCAAACGTTTCGGCAAACGACTGGATCACGTTTCTTAAAGAGACCTCGTCAAACGACAGCAAAACGTCATAATTCTTGCCCTTGGCGATCTCGGCAACTTCGGCCATAACTTCTTCATATCCGATATCTTCACGGACGAGGGCAAATGCTTCGTCCAGAATCGATGCAAGATTGTCGTTCACAGTCACGTCCTCGCCAGAGAGCGTGAGTTTTTCGGCATCCGCATCCTCACCGGTCAAAACAGTCACGCCAAACGACTGCTTCGCCGTCTGAAGCGGTTCCGTAAGCGCTTCCTTTGCCTGATCCATCGTCATTCCGCCGATCGAAACGCCGTTGACAGTGATCCCGTCTAAGAACGTCAGCCGCTTCAAGATCCCGTTCAGTTCCTCGATCTTGGCAGCGTCCAACGGTTCCGGCGTATCGACAACAACGATCTGCTGTTCGACCGGAACGGGCGAATTCGTTGCCGCGACCGGCTCCATAAAATTTGTGCAGCCGCACAGCAGCAATAGTACTGCCGCAATCGGCACCAACCATTTCAAGGTTTTCGACATCATCATTTCCTCTTTCTGAAAATCCGCAATTCGGAATCTGTTCTTTTGAATCATTTGCATTGTAACACAATTTTTTGCCATGAACATCTTTTTCGGAAACCGTTTAAAAAGATGTTACAATTCTGACGAATTTTTGTGCCGCATTTTACAAAAAGATGAAAAAATCGCCTGCTTCGTCTGTGTGAATTTGTGCGATGCGTCTTTTCAAATCGCAGGGCGATGTGGTATACTGATGACAAATAGAAAAAAACGGAGGAACCATATGCCGACTTTGCGCGGACTGTCCCCGATGGATTATGCGCTGTCTTACCTGACGACGCGCGATCGCACGGTATGGGAGATGCAGACGTATCTGGAAACCAAAGAATTCGGCGAAGCCGATATCGATCGCACGATCGATCGGTTGAAAGAGCTCGACCTTCTCGATGATCGGAAGTTTGCCGCGCAGTTTCTGAAAACGCGGCTTGCAACCAAGCCGATTTCCCGCGCGCACTTAAAGCAGCAATTGCTGCAGCATCACGTCTCCAAGGAAGATATCGAAGAAGCTTTTTGCGAGATTCCCGAGGACGCGGAAGAGCGAAACGCAATTGAGCTTGCTGAAAAGTTTTATCGCCAATTTGCTTCTTTTGAACCGGAAAAACGAAAATTGCGTGTACTCGGCCGTCTGCAATCGCGCGGGTTTGGGTATGATGTCTGTTATCGCGCATTGGAAGCCGCTATGGAGGAATCGGAAGAACCCGTATGATTCGAATTGTATCCTCGCAACAAATGCAAGAATGGGATCGGGCTGTGATTGAAAAAGGGACGCCCTCCCTCGAACTGATGGATCGCGCTGCAAAGGGGCTATTTGATGCGGTGATCCGGATGCGAACGCAGGAAGAAACCGTCACGATTCTGATCGGCAGTGGCAACAACGGAGGCGACGGCGCAGCGCTTGCCGTGCGCTTACAAAAAGCCGGGGTCCCCGTCCGGCTGATATCAGTCGGCAATCCCGAGAAGTTCACGGCGGAATCTGCGCATTATTGGAAGCTTGCAAAAGCACTCGGGGTCCCGATTGCATCCGAGTGGCAGCAGACACAAAACGAGCTCCTTGTCGACGCTATGTTCGGCGTGGGCTTAAATCGACCCATCACCGGCCGATATGCCGAATTGATCGATCGAATGAATCAATCGCATTTGAAGATTCTGTCCGCCGATCTTCCCTCGGGTCTTGACGCGAATACGGGTGCGATCCTCGGAACTGCCGTTTGCGCAACCGAGACCGTTTCGATGCAGTTTCCAAAGATCGGTATGCTGCTCGGAAAAGGACCGGCCTTGTGCGGTCGCATTACGGTCTGTTTGCTTTCCGACGAATCGGTCCCGCCAATCGGCGAGCCGATGTTTTGGCAGGAACCGGAGGATATCGTTCCCCTGCTTCCCCCGCGTCCATTTGATTCCCATAAAGGGAAAAACGGGCATGCGCTGCTTTGCGCGGGGTCGAAACAATACATCGGAGCGGCGCTCCTTTGCGCAAAAGCCGCGCTGCGTACCGGATGCGGGCTGCTTTCGGTCTGTACGCCGGATGCGGTTCGCCCCGCTTTTGGGGCTTTGCCGGAGGCGATCACAATCCCAACCGGAACCGAGGACTGGAACGAACAAGCGTGTAAATCGGCGACTGCCGCAATCGACGGAAAACAGGCAATCGGCATCGGTTGCGGCATCGGAAGCGGGAATATCGGTTCGCTGCTTTCTGCCGCGTTACAAAGCCGTAAGCCGCTTGTCATCGATGCGGACGGATTGAATGCGCTTGCAAAGCACCCCGAGCTTCTCTCTTTGCTGCATGAAAACGTTGTACTGACGCCGCATCCGGGCGAGATGGCGCGGCTTATGGGATGTTCGACAGCGGATGTACTGGCCGATCCGATCAAGGCTTCTCGCTTGTTCCCGTGCACAACGCTTTTGAAGGGAGCGACCACGATCGTACATGGAAACGGTTCAACGCTGTTTTGCACCGAAGGAACCCCGGCGCTGTCCAAAGGTGGCAGCGGAGACGTGTTGACCGGACTGATCACCGCACTCCTCGCGCAGGGGCTTTCGCCGTTTGACGCCGCAAGGGCGGGAACCTATCTACTCGGCACGACCGCAAAGGAAGCGTACCGGCTGCTTGGCGAACGGATGCTGCTCGCATCCGATGTAATCGACGCATTATAAGGAGTACTATGGAACATATAATCAACGGGAACTGTTCGGGAATCCGCGATACGATTCTCGAAGAAATGAAAGGCCTGTATGACCTTACGCAGCCGAGCGGGGTCTTTTTAACGCGGGAGCTTGCAGAGGCGCTTGCTGACTTTACCGGGCGAATCGGACGGGAAATCTCCGTCTATCTTTCCCGCGGAGGAACCGTGGAAGATGTTTCGATCGGCGACGCTACCACGGTTTCGATGCCCAATATGCGCCTTGTTCGCAACATCGACCGTCTCTGCGGCGTACGCTGCATTCATACGCATCCGAACGGCAACGGATTCCTTTCCGACGTTGACCTCGGTACGCTGAACTCCATGCGGCTTGATGCGATGGTTGCCATCGGCGTGCAAAACGGACGGCCTACGAGCGTTTATGCCGCGTTTGTCGGCGAGATGCAAGACGAGGAACGAAAACCGCTCATCTATGGCCCGATGCGCCATGATCGTTTGCCGCAGCGTGGTCTGCTCGATGCGATCATCGAAGCGGATAATCGGTTAAAAGCGCCCGCCTACGCCGTTGTGGAGCGTGAGCCGGAGCGCGCAATCCTGGTCGGAATCGAAAACAACGACGGCTATGATACGCTTGAAGAGCTCAAGGAGCTTGCCGACACCGCAGGCGTGAAGGTCGTCGCAGTCGAGCGACAGCGCCGCAGACCCGTGGATAACGCGACCTATGTCGGCTCCGGCAAAGCCGATGAGCTGCGTTTACTCGGCAGCAGCACCGAAGCTGATCTGTTCATTTTTGACGATGAGCTTTCCGCCATCCAAATTCGAAACTTAGAGGATGTGCTCGGCGCGCCGGTCATCGACCGCACGATGCTGATTCTCGATATCTTTGCAACGCGCGCCACCACGCGCGAAGGCAAGCTGCAGGTGGAACTTGCTCAGTTGAAATATCGGCTTCCCCGGCTGCTCGGCGCGGGCGTTGTTCTGTCCCGTCAGGGCGCAAGCGGCGTCGGAATGCGCGGCCCGGGTGAAAAAAAGCTTGAAATCGATCGCAGACGCATCCGCAGACGTATCTTTGAGCTTGAAGAGGAATTAAAAGAAGTCGAAAAGCAGCGTGGGCTCCGGCGTGTCTCCCGAAAGCGCAATGCAATCCCTCTGGTCGCTCTGGTTGGGTACACCAACGCCGGAAAAAGCACGCTTTTGAACGCGCTCTCCGGCAGCGATGTACTCGCAGAGGACAAGCTTTTTGCGACGCTCGATCCGGTCGTTCGTAAAATTACGCTGCCGAACGGGACCGAGTGTTTGCTCTCCGATACGGTCGGATTTATCAACAAGCTTCCGCACGATCTTGTTCAGGCGTTTCATTCGACGTTGGAGGAGGTGCGGGACGCGGATCTGATTCTGCACGTGGTCGACGCTGCCTGCCCGCATTACGATGTGCAGATGCGCGTCGTTGAACAGGTCTTATCGCAACTCGGCGCAGGCGATACGCCGCTCTTGGAGGTCTACAACAAAACGGACCGCGAGGATGCTGCGCCGCGGAACAAGGACGGCACATATCGGATCAGCGCCAAAACCGGCGCTGGCCTCGACGCCTTGCTTACGGCGATCGAAACGGGATTGAGCCGGACGCAGACGCGCGTAGAGCTTGTCATCCCCTATGAAAAATACGACGCCATGAATACCGTGCGCGCGATCGGAACCATCCTCTCCGAATCGTATGAGAACGACGGTACGCACCTTGTCGCTATGCTGGAAGCCGATAAGCTGTATCAACTGCAAAAAGCACTCGGCATTCCGTTTGAAAAGCCGAAAGCGGACTGGGAGAACGACGATGATTGACAGCATTGGATTTGATTTGGACGGCACGCTCTGGGACTTTGCTGCCCGCTATGCCGATTTCTTTGCCGAAGCCGTGGAAGGAATGGAAGGCGTTCATCGGCCGACGGTTCCCGAAGTCTACGCGGTGACAGGCCTTGCCGCGCTGCCGTATGTGGAAAACCTGTTTCCGGAGCTTATCAACGCACCCGATTCGGTCAAGCTCGAGATCTTTCATCGTGCCGAGCACAACGGATGCGAAGCGATCCTAAGGGAAGGCGGGCGGCTCTATGAAGGGCTCGAACAGATGCTGAAAACGCTTTCGGCCTCGTATGCGCTGTTCATTGCAAGCAACTGTGAGCCGACGTATCTCAACAATTTTCTGACCTACTATGGATTTAGGCACTATTTTACCGACATCATTACGCAGGACATGCGCATCGGTAAAACAACCAAGGGGCAAAATATCCGAACGGTTATGCAGCGGAACGGCTTTCGCCATACCGTTTTTGTCGGAGACGCGCAAAGCGATGCGGATGCCGCCGAGGAAGCCGGCGTTCCGTTTATCTGGGCAAGCTACGGATACGGATCCGTTCCGAACGCGCGCTATCGCATCGACCGGCCGATGGATCTGATCCCGATCGTTCAATCGCTATAACAAAAGCCGCATCGAGTTCTTCGATGCGGAGTTTTCTTATCCGGTAATCAGCAGGTCGTGGGCGATCGGCGTATAGAACCGTTTTGCGATCTCAATAGGATCGCGCGTCAGGCCGAGGATCCAGGAAAGTTTTCCGACGACGCTCTCGGTCGTCATATCAAATGCTTCTAAAATCCCCTGATCTTTGAGCGAATAGCCGACCCGGTACACGTTCAGATCGCTCCCTTCGGAGAGCACCTGTGTCGTCATGACAATCAGCTTTCCCATGTTCTTCGCCCGAAGAATGCTGCTGAAAAAGCGCGAGTCCGGCGTTTCGGGCAGTCCGCCCACGCCGAAGCTCTCAACGATCACCGCATCATAGCGAGCGATTGCATAATCGAGCATTCCGGCATCCGCGCCGGGAATCAGCTTGACAAGCCCGATATTTTCGTGAATATTGTCATAAAACAGCGGTTGTTCGCGTTTGGGTAAATCGATGTACTGCAGCACCTTGCCGTCCTGCAATACGGCAAGCTCCGGGAAATTGATGCTGGAAAACGCCGAAAAGCTGTGCGTACGGATCTTTTTTGCCCGCGTCCCTAAGATCACGCTGCCATTGAACACGATGCAGACGCCGCTCGCTCGTTCCGAACACGCATAGGTAAATGCGTCGGTCAGGTTCGTTTTGGAGTCGGTCACGTCCATGCTGATCGGCTTTTGCGCGCCGGTCAAGACGATCGGCTTCGGGGAATCCTGCACCAGATATGAGAGCGCGGCAGCCGTATACGCCATCGTATCCGTCCCGTGCGAAATGACGAATCCGTCATATGCCTCGTAATGATCCCGAATGCATCGCGCGATCGTGAGCCAATCCGCCGGCGTCATGTTCGTACTGTCGACGTTCATCGTTTGTACACAGTCGACGGAGCAGATCGATTGCACCTGCGGGATATAGTGCAGAAGCTGCGTTGTATCGAGCCGCGGGGAAAGGCCGGATTCGGTCATCTCCGAAGCAATCGTCCCACCGGTACCGATCATCAGGATTCGTTTCATAGGCTCCCCTGCCTTTCTAAAGATCATTCTATTCCGCTTTCTCCTCGTCGTCCTCATCCTCCCAATCCGGGTTGACTTCAACGAGCAATCGCAACACGCGCATCCGTTCCTTCTTCAGAATCGTTACGGTCAGGTCTTCATACACAAAGCTGTCATACCGCTTCGGATATCCTCCGACCATTTCGACCGCCCAACCGCCGACCGTTGCGTTGTCGTCGTCGAGATCCTCTTCCTCTTTATCGAATTCATCCAGAAAATCGATCAGGCGCATATCGCCGTCCACCTCATAGCGATTCGGCGAAACCTCTTTGAATTCCTCTTCTATCACATCGGATTCATCCCAAATATCCCCGACAAGCTGTTCCAACACATCTTCCATGGTCAGAATCCCCATTGTTCCGCCGTATTCATCCGTCACGATCACCATATGGCTCTTCTTTTTGCGCATGGTGTTCAAAACATCCGGCAGCGGCGTGGTTTTATGAACGTAGATCGGTGGAAGCATCAACTTTTTAATGCTGCAATCCGGGTTTTCCACGAGCGCTTTATACAGCCGGTTCAAGTGCAGAATCCCGACGATATGATCCGGCGTCTCCCGATAAACCGGAAGCCGCGTATACGGCGAAGCGAGCGCAACTTTCAGCTGTTTTTCGCGCGGGTCGTCCAGATCGATCGCAACAAGGTCAACACGCGGCGTAATGACCTCATAGGCAAGCACATCGTCAAATTCAAATGCCGACTGCAAGAGCTCCGCGACATCCTCGTCCACAACGCCCTCGTCCTCAACGGTATCGAGAATCGTTTCCAAGTCGTCCTCGGTGATCGTTTCGTCACTCGCGTTGCTCTCCCATGCTCTTGACAGAACGCCGAGAAATTTTTGCAGCAGCCAAACGAGCGGGTACAGAACCGTCAAAAGTACGCTGAGCGGATACGCGAGAAGCGACGCAAACCGCTCCGGCCGTTCGGACGCCAGAATTTTGGGCAGAATTTCGCCGAAGGTGATGATCAGCACCGTCATCACCGCAGTCGCAATCCACGCGCCGCCTTCGCCGAGCAGCGAAATCGCAAGCGCAGCAGCAATCGAAGAAGAACCGATGTTGACAAGATTGTTTCCGAGCAAAATCGCGATCACGCCTGCGTCGAACCGCTCATAAAAGCGCAGCGCCGCGCGTGCGCTCTTACTGCCGTTTTCAGCAAGATGCTTCAGCTTGGTGTCCGAAAGCGCGTTATAGGCGATTTCAGCCCCGGAGAACATGGCGGAAAGCGCAATGCATACAACGATCAAAAGGTAGCGAACCCAATCAGGCATCCGACTCGCCTCCTTTGTCATCCTCGTCGTAAATCTCTCCGACAAGTTCCTCCAAAATATCCTCAACGGTCAGAATACCGATCGCGTGTTCCTCCTCATCGCGCACAATCGCAATATGCGTTTTGGAAGCGCTCATTCCGGCAAGCTGCTCATCGATCGGGGTACCCATCCGAACAAAGTACGGACGATCCATCACGCGTTGCAGCTGGACGTTGTCATGAAACTGCAAAAACGCTTTCAGATACTTTCGGATCTGTACGATGCCGATCACCTTGCCGGAACGATTCACGACCGGTAAGCGGCTGTGGTCTGTTTCCTGAATCAGCGAGACAATCTCGGTCGGCTTCATGTTGCTGCGAAGATAGGTCACCTGTTCCCAGGGCGTAAAGACCTCCGCAACCGGCGTTTCGGTGAAATCGAGCGCGGACTGCATGAGCTCAGTCGTGTCCTCATCGATTTTCCCTTCCTCGTCGAGCGTTTCAATAATATCATGCAGTTCTTCTTCGGTAACCGTCGGCGCATCCTCTTCTTTCACACGGAAAATCTTCTTGGCAAGATTGGCAATCGCAGTAAAGGCAATGTTGAACGGATACAACACCTTCATCAAGATTCGAAGCGATGGTGCAACAAACAGAGCGAACCGCTCATTGCAGGCTTTCGCTATTGTTTTCGGAATCATTTCGGATAGGAAGAAGACAAGAAGCGTCGTCCCCAAAGAGGTCATCGATACACCGAAATCGCCCCAGTTCAGGCGTGTTGCAACAACGGTCGCAAGCGTTGCGGAACCGATGTGCATGATGTTGTTGCCGATCAGGATGGTCGTCAACGCCTCTTCGAAGTGGTCAAGAATATAGAGAACGCGGCGTGCCTTTTTGGAGCCGTCGTCCGCATAGGTCATCATCCGGATCCGATTTACGGAGGACAGCGACGTTTCGGCTCCCGCAAAGTAAGCTCCGCCGGCCAATAACAGCACAAATGAGATCAGAAAAAAAGCAATGTCCATCGCGCTGACCGAAGCAAAGGACTGCTCGGCAGCGAACAAAAATGGTCCTATGGGACTACTGTCCACGAAAAATACCACCTCACAACGGATTATGATGCTGTATTATACCGTGTTTGGATCTGTTTTGCAATAGCAACCGAAAAAATCAGGACAAAATCCATGTAGATTCGTTCATTCTGCCGAAATCGATCCAATCATCATACAAAACTTTTCTTTTGGAAGGGGTTGACAAAGGCATAGGCATCTGTTAAAATATCACCACATCGCGGGGTAGAGCAGTCGGTAGCTCGTCGGGCTCATAACCCGGAGGTCGGAGGTTCAAGTCCTCCCCCCGCAACCATTTCCACGCAGACAGACTTCAGATTCGATTCGATTTTGAAGTCTGTTTTGTTATT
>ONLX01000008.1 GCA_900318765.1 uncultured Eubacteriales bacterium | reverse complement strand
TGTACAGCTTCGGGTCGGAGAAACCGGTTTCTGAACGCCCTTCTTGGCAGTCTGCACAGCGTGTCAAAAGGTTTTTTGACACGCTGAGGGGCTGTTTTCACAGCCCCTTTTGCTTGGAATACGTTAACGGTAACCGGCGAACTGAATCAGCGACGGCAGCGCCGCGATCACGACCGTGTCAATCAAAAAGATGATGCTCACGATCAGCCCGCTGACGAACGATGACAGACCGAGAATGAAGCCGGGGATGGACATCGGCGGTTTCCGAAGGGCGTTTGCCTTCGCTTCGCGCCAAATGGCGCGCGCTTTGTTCCACGCGATGCCGCCGAGCACGGTCATCACGATCCCAGCGATAAGAAAGCCGCCCATCAGAAGCAGCAGCATCGGCATCAGCTGCTCAAGCTCCGTTGCGCGATGCCTCACCGCGGCGAACTGGCCGACCATCGCCGCAATATAGAAGAGCACGAACAGCACCGTCGGAATCACCTGGGAAAGAATGCCCAAAACCAGCGTCGATTTCGATTTTGCGCGAAGGTCTTCCTGAATTACCGTAAGATTCGTTTCCATAAATCGTTCTCCTTTCCATTCTTCAGAAAAAGGGAGCCGAACCCGGTTCCCTTCTCGTTTCTCCTTATTTCGTGCCGAAGATGCGATCGCCCGCGTCGCCGAGGCCCGGAACGATATAGGCATGATCGTTCAGCTTCTCATCCAGCGCGGCGCAATACAGCTTGATGTCCGGATGCGCGGTCATCACGCGCTCCACGCCCGGCACCGCCGCGATGAGGCAGACAAGGCGAATATCTTTACAGCCATAGCGGTTCTTGAGAATGTCGATCGTTGCGGTGAGGCTGCCGCCGGTGGCGAACATCGGCTCAAGGACGATCACCGTGCTGTCCGCCACGTCGGCGGGCAGTTTGCAGTAATACTCGACCGGATCATGCGTTTCGGGGTCGCGGTACAGACCGATGTGGCCGACGCGCGCATTCGGGAGCAGCGACGTTACGCCCTCCACCATGCCGAGACCGGCGCGCAGGATCGGAACGAGCGAAATCGGCTTGTCCGAAAGGACTTTGGTAACGGTCTTGGCGACCGGCGTCTCGATCTCGGTTTCGACGAGCTCGAGGTCCTTGGTCACTTCGTAAACCATCAGCATGGCCAGTTCCTTGACGAGCGTGCGGAAGTCCTTCGTTCCCGTGTTCTTATCGCGCAGAAGCGAGATCTTGTGCTGAATCAGCGGGTGGTCGAATACAAAAACATTCTCGTGTTGCATATGGAATCTCCTTATGAATTTTTTTCAGTATAGCATATTTTTCCGCCCCATGCAATCCCTTTTCGCGTCCTCCCTTTCTTTTTACGAAACCGAGCGCTTTCGGTCGTTGAAAACGGCTGCCAAAAAGAGATCCTGCGCGCTCTGCCGCTTTCTTAGGTTTTTAAGGATGCGGCACAAACCGGGAAGGTAAAATACGTATCCGGATACGGCTCGTCTTTCAGAACAAAGTGCCACCATTCGCAGTCCAGCGGCAAAAAACCGTTGCGCACCATGGCGCGGCGAAGCATCATGCGGTTTTCAAATTGCTCTTCGGTGATCCCGCGATATTCCGGATGCGATACCTCGCTGAACAGATCGAAGGGGCTTCCCATATCGACCTCTTTGCCGGTTTTCATATCGAGCAGCGTCAGATCGATCGCGCTGCCGCGGCTGTGACTGGATTGCTTGGCAATGTAGCCCTTCTGAAAAAGCTCCTGCTTTTCAAGATCCGGGTAAAAATACGGCTTCATGCGGATATCCGTGTCCTCGATCCCCCAAAGCATGAATTGCTTGACCGCCGAGACCGGTCGATAGGCGTCAAACACCTTGAACCGATATCCCTGCACAAGCAGCTCGTTGCAGGCGGATTTCAGCGCCCTTGCCGCTTCGATCGAAAGCAGCGCGATCGGCTCCTCATAGCCGTCGATCCGTTCGCCGATAAAATTATACGTAGAATGATACCGGATTTCCTGCAGGATATGCGGAACGTATTCCGACAGCACAACAAACCCGGATGCGTCGGTCGGCAGCGCTTTTTTGCTCATGTCAAGCTCCTTTCGTTCTCAATACGGCGCAGCCTGCTTCGCGGTCAGACAGATGCTCTTTCAGAAAGGCCGCAACGTGTGTAAGATAATCCGGCGCTTCGTCGTACACGGCATGCCCGTAGCCCGCGTAGAAATAGGAAGCGCAATGCAGCGCTTTTGCAAGATCGTAAGACGCCTGTGCGCCCAGCACGCGATCCTCCTCTGCGCCGAGCACCAGCACCGGGCAGGCGATGCTTTGGATCTCGTTTGAAGCGTCAAAGGACTGCACCGCTTTTACAGATGTCAGAAAATTGGTAAAATCCCGCTCGGAGGCGCCTTCGCCCGCGGCGAGGATCGCCTCCTTGTACTGCGCATAGAAGGACGGCGTATAGACGCATTCTCCGAACGCCTCCATGAGCGCGGGCGCGTTCCGCGCCTCGGCAAGCGAAATCCAGTTTGCAAACGCGTCGCGATTGCTGTGCGTCATGTTCATTGCCGTGGAGCAAAGAAGAAGAGACGCCACCCGCTCCGGCGCGTCGATCGCGATCCGCTGCGCGACCATGCCGCCCATCGAAACGCCCATGAGATGCACGCGCTCGAGCCCCAGCGCATCGAACGCGGCAAGCGTGTCCTTTGCCATATCCGCGATCGTGTACCCATCCGGCTCCGCCTGGATGTGATCGAGCAGATACACGTCATAGTCCTTTGCCAAAGGCGCGTACGCAGAGACAATGCCCTCGGCAGAACCCATCACGCTCTTTAGCGCAAGCCCCGGCAGAATGACAAGCTTTTCGCCGTTTTCGTTTCCAAAGTGCAGACAGTCCATTTCCGTTTCTCCGATCGGTACGGCGTTCACAAGCGGTTCCTTCGGCGGCTCCGGCTTTCGGCACCCGCCGATGCACAACAGCGCGGCCAATGCCGCGAGGATCATTCGGTTTCTCATTGCAGGGATTGCTTTCGGCTGCGCGTCCATAGGACTGCATACACAACCAACAGCACCGCGGCAAAGCCGATCCCGATCGGCACGGCGATCGATTGCGAAATCCGGAACCCTTCGCTTGCGGTCAGAATATACGTCATTGAGACCGCGGACATGAACGCCGCAGGGATCGCGGTGATCAGCGAACCGAAGCGGTACGTTCCTTTTTTCACAAGATACGCGGTCGCGACCCAGAGCGAAATCATGGCAAGCGTCTGATTGCTCCAGGAGAAGTAGCGCCAGATGATGCCAAACCCCGCTTCGTCCGATACGGCAAACCATGTCAATAAGCCGCCCACGATCAAAAGCGGGATCGTGACGATCAGCCGATTTCGGATCTTCTTTTGCTCGAGATGGAACGTCTCGGCAAGGATCAGCCGCGCGCTCCGAAACGCCGTGTCGCCCGAGGTGATCGGGCAGACGACAACGCCTGCGATCGCCAGAACGCCGCCGAACGTGCCGAGCACGCCGGTGGAGATTTCATAGACGACATTGGATGCGCCGTCCTTCAAGGCTTCGTTCAGAAGCTGCGTTGTACCGTAGAACGCCACGCCGGCCGCCGCCCACACGAGCGCGATCACGGCCTCACTGATCATGGCGCCGTAGAAAACCGTTCTTCCGACCTTCTCGCTCGTGATGCACTTCGCGACCATCGGCGACTGCGTTGCATGGAAGCCGGAGACCGCGCCGCACGCGACCGTGATGAACATATACGGCCATATCGGCGTGCCTTCGGGATGGAGATTCTGCAGCGTCAGTTCCGGGATCTTGTAAACCCCGCCCGAGAACAGAATGCCGAACAGCACCGCGCCCGCCATGACGATCAGAAGCACGCCGAACACCGGGTAGAGCTTGCCGATCAGCTTATCGATCGGCAGCAGCGTCGCAAGCAGATAGTAGGCAAGGATCACGACCGCCCAAAACGTGCCGTTCATCCAGCCCGGCGTCAGCCGCGCGAGCAGCGCGGCGGGGCTTGTTACAAACACCGTTCCGCACAGCACAAGCAGCACGACCGAAAACACGCGCATGATCCATTTGACCGCGCTGCCGAGATAGATCCCCGAAAGCTCCGCAATCGACGCGCCGCCGTGCCGCTCGCTGATCATGCCGGACATATAGTCATGCACCGCGCCGCCTAAGATCGAGCCGAGCACGATCCATACGAATACGACCGGCCCGAAGACCGCGCCCATCAGCGCGCCGAAGATCGGGCCCGTACCCGCGATGTTGAGCAGCTGAACTAAGAATGCCTTCCACGTCTTCATCGGCACGCAGTCCACGCCGTCATGAATCGCGACCGCCGGCGTCTCTCGGTCATCCGTTGCAAAGATCTTCTCCGTCACACGGCCGTATACCAAGTAGCCT
>ONLX01000012.1 GCA_900318765.1 uncultured Eubacteriales bacterium | reverse complement strand
TAATTGCACTTGCTCGATTCGTCTAGTGGCCTAGGACACCGCCCTCTCACGGCGGTAACAGGGGTTCGACTCCCCTATCGGGTACCATGCCCCGCCAAACGGCGGGTTTTTTTGTTCGAAAGGGGAGGCGAACCCGTGAGGGCGCGGCGGGAATTGAAAAGGCCGCAGTGCGGCGTTTTCCCCGACGCGTTTGGGGTAGGGACCCCAAGGCAGTTTTGCCTGCAAAACTGCATCGCGACCCTATCGGGTACCATGCCCCGCCAAACGGCGGGCTTTTTTCATGCTCGGGTTGTAATAGGGGTTGTAATAGAAAAACTATTTCGGCTCCTTCTTTTGGAAAGCGCAATGGAAAAGTCTTCTTTTTGCCGTGCGAATATGGTATAATGGGCGCGATAGGTGGGAGTATGATGAAAACAAGTCTGTATTACAAAATCGTATGGAGCGCACTACATCTGTTTTACCGAAAGCCGAAGACGACGTTTGAAATTGCGCCGGATGACGAGCCTTCTGTCTTCGTCGGGAATCATTCCTCCATTCACGGACCGGTCCTGATGACGCTGTTTTTTCCGCGAAAGCATAAGACATGGGTGATCTCCTGCGCACTCGATCCATCCAAATGCGCCAACTACGCGTATCACGATATCTTCTTCGGAGAAAGCCGCAAGCACAAGCGCATCTGGCGCTTTTTTGGCCAGTTGATTCGGATTGCGCTGCCTCCGCTGCTTCGGGATGCGGATACGATTCCGGTTTATCACAGCGCAGGCATCACAAAAACCTTCCGCCAAAGCCTTGCCGCGCTGCAGGACGGCGACGACCTGGTGATTTTCGGAGAATCGCCCGCGCGGTTTTCCGAATATGTTCATGAGCTGCAGCCCGGATTCATCGATCTTGCCAAACTGTATTACCGGAAAACCGGAAAGAAGCTGAAGTTCTATCCGTTCTACGCGGAACGGAAAACGAAAACCATTGCGGTCGGCGCACCGGTTGCATACGATCCCGCGGTCCCGCTCCCCATGCAGCGCGATCAGACCGCGACGTATTTACGGGACAGCATTGACCGGCTCGGGCGCTCGCTTCCGCCGCATACGCCCGTTCCGTTTCTGCCCGAACGCTGGTACAGCGCCTATGGGCAATATGAGCAGGATGTGATGGGCTACTGGCAGCTCATGGAATAAGGAGCCTTCGGCAAGCTTGTTCCGCTTGACGAACGCGCTGTCCTGTGGTACATTTTGGCTGTAACCGAACCATTTGAATAAGAGGGGGATTTCGGAATGCGTAAAACAAAGATTATATGCACAATCGGTCCTGCAAGCGATAAGCCGGAGGTCTTCCGCGCCATGTGCCTTGCCGGATTGAACGTTGCCCGGCTGAACTTTTCCCACGGCACGCACGAAGAGCATCAGAAAAAGATCGATATGATCAAAGCGATCCGCGAAGAGCTGAACCTGCCGATCGCGATCATGCTCGATACGAAGGGCCCGGAATACCGCATCAAGACCTTCCGAGACGGGAAGATTACCTTGCATGACGGCGATCTGTTTACCTTTACGACGCGCGATATCGTCGGCGATGAAAGCATCGTCTCCGTCAGCTACGACGGGCTGACCAATGATCTCGCAGTCGGCGATCGCGTACTCGTCAACAACGGTCTGGTCATCTTCGAGGTCGTCGAAATCGACGGAACCGAAGCGCATTGCCGCGTCATTACCGGCGGTGTGCTGTCCGACCGAAAGAGCATGAGCTTCCCCGGCAAGGTCATGCGTCAGAAATACCTGAGCGAGCAGGACAAGGCGGACCTGCTGTTCGGCATTCGCAACGGCGTGGAGTTCGTTGCGGCATCGTTCGTTTCCTGCAAGCAGGATCTGATTGACCTCAAAAAATTCCTGCACGACAACGGCGGCGACAACATCGACGTGATTGCAAAGATCGAAAACCGCTCCGGCGTGGACAACATCGATAAGATCTGCTCCGTCTGCGAAGGCATCATGGTCGCGCGCGGCGATCTCGGCGTGGAAGTGCCGTTCACCGAACTGCCGGCCATTCAGAAGCATCTGATTACGAAGTGCCGCATGCTCGGCAAACGCGTCATCACCGCGACGGAAATGCTCGAAAGCATGATCTCCAATCCGCGTCCGACCCGTGCCGAAATCAGCGACGTTGCAAACGCGGTTTATGACGGAACGAGCGCAATCATGCTCTCCGGCGAATCCGCCGCGGGCAAATATCCGATCGATGCGGTTCGCACGATGAGCGAAATTGCGGAGGAGACGGAACGGCATATCGACTACATCGAGCAGTTTGAAGCGCAGAAATTCACGATCCGCAATCGTGTCGACGCGATTTCCCATGCGGCCTGCACGATGGCGATCGACCTGAACGCAAGCGCGATCATCGTAACCTCGCTGAGCGGGCTGACCGTTCGCATGGTCTCGCGCTTCCGCGCGCCGATCACGATCCTTGGGCTCGCCACGAATCGCAACGCATGGTACAAGCTCTCCCTGTCCTGGGGCGTTTTGCCGGTGCTGACCGAGCAGTTCCCGAGCATGGAGGTGCTGAACTTCTACGCGCTGCGCGCCGCAAAGGATACGCTGCATCTGACTCCGGGCGAAACCGTCGTCATGACCGGCGGCAACACGAGCGGCGAGAGCGGCAATACGAGCGTTCTGCGGATTGAAACGATCTCGTAATCATTTCCTCGAAAGGACTTCCCAAATGAAATTCAAAGCTTTTCTGAAACGAAAGAACATTGAAATCTCGTTTCAGCGGTATTTTGTTGACGCGATGAGCGCAATGGCACAGGGCCTGTTCTGCACGCTGCTGATCGGCACGATTCTGAACACGATCGGAACGCAGTTTCACATCGGGTTTCTGACTACGACGGTCGTCACCGTGAACGGCACGGAATACACGATCGGCGGTCTTGCCTCCGCGATGGTCGGCCCCGCTATGGCCGTTGCGATCGGATACGCGCTGCAGGCGCCTCCGCTCGTGCTGTTTTCCCTGGTTCCGGTCGGCATTGCGACCAATGCGCTCGGCGGCGCGGGCGGTCCGCTTGCCGTTCTTGTCGTCTCGATCGTTGCCGCAGAGTTCGGCAAAGTCGTTTCGAAGGAAACGAAGGTCGATATCCTTGTGACGCCGCTCGTGACGCTTGCGGTCGGCGTTGGGCTTGCTTACCTGATCGCCGCGCCGATCGGCTATGCGGCAAATTGGCTCGGCCAGCTTGTGATGCTTGCAACCGAACTGCAGCCGTTCTGGATGGGCATTCTCGTTTCGGTGATCGTCGGCATTCTGTTGACGCTGCCGGTCTCCTCCGCGGCAATCTGCGCGGCGCTTTCCCTGACCGGGCTTGCCGGCGGCGCGGCGGTCGCCGGATGCTGCGCGCAGATGGTCGGGTTCGCGGTTCTGTCGTTCCGCGAAAACCGCTGGGGCGGGCTTGTGGGCCAAGGACTCGGCACCTCGATGCTGCAGATGGGCAATATCGTGAAGAATCCCCGCGTCTGGATCCCGCCGATCCTCGCGAGCGCCATCACCGGGCCGATCGCAACCTGCGTGTTCAAGCTCGAAATGAACGGCGC
>ONLX01000004.1 GCA_900318765.1 uncultured Eubacteriales bacterium | reverse complement strand
TTGAATCTGCTGAACGCGTGCTTTATTGGCCCGTTTGAAGTGCGGGAAAACCCGTACAGCATGGAAGAAATCGAAGAGGACATTCGCTTTGCGCTGCGCGGGAGCTACAGCGAGGACGATGTCACCGGAGAAATTACATGGATTCCGCCCGAAGAAGACAGTGAAGAACTGATGGAACTGAAAGCGCGGATGGCACAATGCCCAACCGAGGATGCTTTTGCGGTGTTAACAGAGGAGCGGCTGGTATACAGCAACATTCCCTATGCGGTGAGAACCGCAAACGGAACGCTGTTGTACCTATGGTTCACAAAAAACGGGCTAAAGATCTACACATCACGAAAGGGCAGCCCGCAGGACGATACGACCGTGTGGCAGGGCGGATACATCGGAGAGCAGCGATATCAGACGATCGAGGAGCCTTCGATTGTTGAATCGGAAGCAGTGGCCGCATGCAATGCGGCGCTGGAACGTGCGGGGTTATCCAACGAGTTCGGTATGGGACGTGCGGTCAGGGCGCGAAACGCGCAGCCGATTCTCGAAGCGCCGTATTTCGAAGTTTTGTCGACCGGCTATTTGCTGCAGGTTGCGCGAAACGGGGGTGGATATGTTCCCGTGCCGCAGGGTGGTGGCGTCTATCATGAGGATCGTCTCAGTACCCTATCCGATCGCGATGAAGCCGAATACACCTTGGGATGGCGAATGGACTGGATCGAGATCTATGTGTCTGAGAACGGGATTGAATCGATCGGATGGTACATGCCGAACGAGGTGGTCCGGGATGCGAAGGAAAATATGCAGCTGATGCCGTTTCCCGAGATCCAACAGCGCATTCGCGAGAATTTCATATTCGGCTACGCGTGGTCGGATGAGATCAGCACGCGAATCAGAGAGCTGACGATAACGCGTGTATCGCTCTCCTGTGCGATCGCGCAGCTGCCGGACCAGACCGACGAAGCGATTCTTGTACCTGCATGGGTCGTAACCTATCGGTCCGATCGATCCGAGATAACGCATGCGTACGATCTGCTGATGGTAATCAACGCGATCGACGGGAGCTATCTCTTCGTCAATTGAGCGGCAGGGCAGAAACGGAGCGGTCCGGGAATCCGAACCGCTCTGCTTGTTCCTTTATTGATCAGTTTTGCGCCGGGTAATCGAACATCAGCTCCTTCATCTTCCGCGAGCCGACGGACTTAACCATCTCGTTCATCATTCGCGCGGTGGAGGGCGTATTGGCTGCGTACAGATCGGCACGCTCGGACGGCGTCATCCGTGCAATCACCTGCTGCACAACCTCCGGCGCGGAGACTGCGATTGTATCATAGACCGGGGCGTCGGTCAGGCTGCTGCGAAGCTCCGTTCGCATCGAAACGGAGGGCTGATTTGCCGAAACGGTCGTTTTCTTCGATCCGCTGCCGGACGACGAGCGGGACGCAGCATAGAGCTTTGTCGCAGCGTCGAAGGCACGGCTGCGCGCGGTATTGATCTGGCCTGCGTTGAACATATCGACTTCGAGTTTCTGCTCGGCCTGTTTTTCCAACGCAGAGAACAGCCTTTGCGCAAGCGTCTCGCCATAAGAGGACTCGAGCGAACCGATGTCGCGTGCTTCATCGCGATAACTCCGGCTTTTGATGTCGCTCAGATACGAGCTCGAGCCCATACCGCGCGCCCATGCATCGGCGTCGAGATTTGCGTTATAGGCCTGTGTGCGTTCCTGCCGGGACGCAATCGCCTTGTCGTAAACCGGGCGCAGGCTGTCTGCAATCAGTTCGGTCAATACGTCCCGGCTGAGCGGGGTATAGTCGATCGTTTCGGGCGCATAATAAGCGTTCATCTGCGCAAGGTACTGTTCAAACGTCGGCGAGCTTTTGCCCGAGCCGCCGCCTGTGCCGAGCGCAGACTGCTTTTGGGAAAGCGTTTGCTGCTTCTTTGCGACGAGGTCGGGTGAGACGGCGGGCGTCAGGAAACGATTTTGAATGCTGGGTAGTTTCATGGGGTTTCTCCTTCCTCGCTCGCGGCGAGCGCTGTCTCGAGCGCGAGCAGTTTGTTATAGATCAGTTCAAAGTTCTGGTTCAGATTGTTTTCATTCTGGGCAACGGCGCTGTCGAATGCTTCCTGCCGGTCGGATGGCGTTGCCATTCGGGCAAGGTAAATCGGAAACAGCGCCTGCATGCCGGTCGGGGTATAAGCCATCTTTGCCTCCTCAATCGGGTCGTTGTTCGGAGTCGAACCGCAGCGTTACGCCCGTATCGAGCGTGAACGCGCCGCCGTTCATATTCGCAAAGCGCAGTCGGAACACGCGCCCTTCGCCGCGCAGCACGCTTTCGGCAACCGTATCGTCGTGCTTTGGGAACAGCAGCGTCGATTCATAGCGCTGCCCGTCACAGCGAACGGTGATGCGCATCGGATCCCCGCTGCCGGTACAGGCAAGCTCACCGAGCACCTTCTTGTGCTGCTTCGTTCCGAGATCGATACGCGGCGTTTCCCACCATGCTTCGATCGGATCCCCGTCGTAGTCGGTGCTGTTGTCAAACTTGACGATTTTGCCCGCTCCGGTCAGCATGTACAACTCGCCGCGTGCCGCGCAGAGCCCGGCGGCGAGAAAACCGCGTCGCACCATGAACGTTTCGCGCATCAGATCATACTCGATCAACAGATCGTTGTATGGGCTTGTTTCATGCTCCCGTACCGCAAATGTAAGCAAATCACCGTAGGCCGCCGCCTCGCAGCGGTCCAGGCTGCAGCGGGAAAGCAGCTTGTGCAGCGCACGATACGACTGCGGCCGTCGAACGGTTTGCCCGTCGTAGAAACACAGGCCCGAGTCGGTTAAGAAGTACAGCCGGTCGGCATAGCGCACGCAGGCGGTATAGAGCGGGCGGGAAAACGCCGCATC
Source organism: uncultured Eubacteriales bacterium (assembly GCA_900318765.1). Classification (GTDB taxonomy): domain Bacteria; phylum Bacillota; class Clostridia; order Christensenellales; family CAG-138; genus UBA3792. The sequence goes on along the minus strand of ONLX01000004.1, from coordinate 13,919 downwards.
GACGGGCAGAATGCGATAGTTCGACGGGCGATCGCCGAGCAGTCGGTACAGCGTGTCGCGCTTGAAAATCAAAAGCTGGTTGGAGAGCGCGAACAGACCGGTGATCGGGTCGCTGTCGGTGCCGATGTCGGTGAATCCGCCGGATACGTCGGCCGAAGCATCGTCGCTGCGCCAGTCCTCCACGGTGCGTGCGTCTCCCGGCGTCTTGCTCCAGAAGAGACGGGACGGCTGCGTGGGGTTTCCGGCGGCAAAGAGGCGTCCGAAGTATTGTTCAAGATAGTTCTGCGGATCGGCGGAGAGGTTCTCGCTGCTGCCGAATACGGTTGCCTGCGCGTCCGTTCCGTTCCACTTGAGCACCTGTCCTTTGCCGTAGGCGATCAGCAGGTAGTCCTGCGTTCCGATCTTGATTGGCAAGAATGCGATCTGGTTTGCATCGATGCGCTGCCCGAACCGAAACAGCTCCTGCCAGACGTCGTTGGTTTCGTCATAGACGAGCAGGCGCGTATCGGTACAGACGATGTACTTCAGCCCGTCCGGCCGCGCGTAGACGTAGAGCCTTTTCAGCGAATCCCCTTCGGGAACGGCGCTCGGTACGGCACGCGAGAACCCTTTGGCGACGGAAAGACATCCGTCCGGCGTTTGCATATTACATGCGTCCGGGCTTGTATCGGGGGAATTGATGTAGTCGTCTTTGTCCTGGCGCATGCCGCCGAAGGATTGTAACACACGGGTCTGCATAGCCATGGGCAATCCTCCTTATCGGTAATTGCATAGGCGGCAGCCGGACGGTTCGTCGTAATCGAGCTTGAGACGGCGCTTCTGCGCTTCATAGAGCGAGAGCCGCAGACGGGATCCGTTCTGCGCAGCAGGATCGCCGTGCGCGCGGTCGCGTGCCACCATGTAGAGCACCACAAGCGGATCGCATACGGCCGGCAGCGAGGTCAGATCGGAATCGTTCCGCAGAATTGCAGGCGCATAACGGTACACAACAGTCAACGGTTCGTTGCCCCAACCGGGTACGATCAGCTCGCCGGTGTCGGTTCCGTAGTGAAACGGGATACGGACGCCGTTTTGCTCAAGCCCAAGCACTTTGCTGCATGGCAGCGAAAGGTTGGAAAGTGTCAAGACGCCGTTTTCAGGGGTAAGCGTTTCGCGCCGCCACGGACGAAAGGTGGTATACAGATCAGAAATTGCCTCGTTTGCGTATACGGTCAGGCGTTCGCGCCAGAGCGCGAGTGTTGCTTCGTCATGCGGACGTTCGAGCTCATCGAGCGCCGCGTGTAAGAGTTGCAGAAGGGTCACGAAGATCACCTCACAGCTTTTTGCCGCCCTCGCGGGAATACGCTTCCACACTGGCTTGACTGATTTGCAGTCCCTTTTGACTTTCGGCAAGGATGGAGGCGATGTATGTGGGAACTTCGACGACGCATCCGGTGCGGACACGGAAGTTTTTTCCGTTCAGCGCGCCTTCAACGAACGGGCCGTTGCCCTCGGTCGGCAGAAAAATGGAAACGGTGGATTCGGATTGTTTCATACGGTTCTCCTTTCTGACGGGCGGACGGAGTTTGCTCCGTCCGCTCGCCCAAACGATGATTATGCGGATACGCCGTGCTCGATTTTCACGAGCCACAGCGGATTCAGGACGATCGCGGTATACGCGGCGACCTTCGCGCCAACGGTGGCACGCTGATTGAGCGGATCGGACGAGCCGGACGACCCATGCGGCTTGATGATCGTTTCCATCGTGCCGCTGCCGTCAACGTCGATGACACCGTAAGCATCTGCGCCGAAAACGAGCGTTGCGTGGACCGGAGAGGCGATTTTGGTCGTTCCGTCCATTACGCCTGCATCGTCCGAGTAGACCTTGGTTCCGACGCCTCCGTCGAAAGCACCGTTGAGCCTGATCGTTGCGGTGTTTCCGTCGTATTTGGCAGCGTCGTTTGTAAAGAAGTCCGTCTGATTGATCCAGACTTTCGCGCCGGGATAGGCAAAAAACTGCTTGAAGCTATCGGAGAACGGGCCGTTGAGCGTGACGGTCTTGTGATCCTCGGAGAACGCTGCGACGGTCGTATACACCGACTGGCTATACACCTTTGCTTCGGTGGATTCGACGAATACCACACCGAACAGGCGGCCGATTTCACCCGAATAAATCTGCTCCGCGTTGCTGTACTTGGAAACGTCCTGCCAGAGCGGATCACTCTGCAGATCATACGTCGCCTCGGGCGAACAGATGCAGATGAAGTGCGGCTTGCGGACGCTGCCGTCGGCCGTGGTCGTGAACATACGCGCCTTGTTCTTCTTCAGCGTACGGACGGCCTTACGAATGTCATCCACCGTCAGCTTATCGGTCGGCTCCAACTGATTGCGAGCGGTTTTCCCGTTGACGTACTGGACGTTGGTTGTGCTGGCCATTGCGTCTCGCGTGACCCACTCGATTACGGTTCCGAGCTGTTCACCGAGCAGCTCCGCCGAGTCTGCGATGACCTCGTCGTAGGCAGTCATATCCAGAAGATCGCTGACCTCAACATAGGCGCCGTACTGCTTGACGGTCGCCTCAATCCCGGACTGGGCGAGGGACTGTCCGTCGGGTGTGACGCCTTCGACCAGCGTCAGATCACTCTGGTTGGGCGTAAACAGTTCGTAGCGGCGGAATTCCACGCGTTTGCCGTTGTGCTTCGGAATGCTGCGCTTCTGGCCGAAGGATGCATGGACCAGCCGGGTTTTGGCGGTTTCGAGCAGTTTCCGATCATAAAACGCCTTGTTCAGCCGCGTCTGATACGTATTGGTGGTAGTTTGAATTGCCATGATGGTTCCTCCTTAAAGTGTAATGCGTTTGCCGTCACGAACGGCGGCCTTGATACGGTTTTCGAGTGCGCGGAACGCCTCGGACGACAGCGCGGAATAATCCGGCGTCGGAGCGATTGCGCGGTCGGGACGGGTGAGCTTGGGGAGCGCGTTGCGGGCATTGAGCTTCTGCGTCATCGCTGCCATTGCATCCTCGTAAGCGCGATCGGCTTTGGCCTCTGCGACATAGATGCGAACGGCGGCTTTTGGCTCAAATTCGCCCAGCAGCGATGCAAACGCCGGATCGGAACAGGCTTCGTCCAGATCAAACTCCTCCGGGAGCGAACCGTCTGCCTGCAGCGACAGGAGCGCGTTTGCGGCATCCAGAAACGGGTTTTCGACGTCCGGCTGCACTGCGGGTTCGACCGCTTCGGCAACCGGCTCTTTGGGATCGGGGTTGTGTTTATGAAACAGCATTTCGATTCTCCTTTTGTTTGGATTTTTTGAGCTTTGCGGGGGCAGCGTCAGGCGGCGTCGCTGCCTGTGCGGAATCAAGGTGCTTTAGGACCTGTTCCTTGCCTTCGAATTCCATCAGCGCGATTGCTTGGTCGGGCGGGATCACGCCGAGGTCGAGCAAATGCAGCATCAGCTCGTTTTGCGCCGCAATCGCAAAACGGGTCTTCTGCACCGCCTTGATCGAGATGGAAAACTCGATCGGAAGCTGCACGCCGCCGGGGACGGTACGGTTCATGGCAGCGCTGTCGAAAAGCACTTCCTGCTGCTGCCCGTCGATTGAGATCGTCACCGGACGCAGGTAGAAGTTGAACTCGCGTTCGACTTCGATTTCCATTCGCACGGCTTTTCGGAACGCCTCGTGCAGCTGGTCGGTCGCCATGCGTGCCCGCTTCGTGCTTGCTTCACGGAGCGCTTCGATTGCGCTGGCGGCCGTGACGCCGTTTGTCGCTGCGCCGCGGGAGGAGTCGTTTGCACCGCTTTCCTCTTTGATATCCTCGCGAATCGACTTGATGTAGGCGATCAGATACTGCGGCAGCGGAGGCGTAGAGAACCAGGTGATGCCGCTGAGCGACTCACCGACATGGACTTCTTTCGACCAATCGCGTAAGTCGGCTTCGTCGAATCCGCTTGCATCGGTCAGCAACAGTTTGTTGCGGGATGCCATGAGCGCGTTTTTCAAAACGATTTGGTCGAGCTTGTCCGCGTACCGCTGCTGCTCACCGAACAGATCGATGATGCCGAAGCCCAGAGCGCTTCCTTTTCTCGGATAGAGTGGGGTCAGCACAAACGGATACTCTCCGTGTGCGAAGTACCCATCGGGTTTCTGGACGCGGCTGTCTTCGAGCACGATGCCGCCGCAAAGGATCGCCATATGAACGGCGTGCGTGCCGGCTTTCGGGTCGTACTCGCGATACCAGTATTCGAGGAGCAGCAGCGAGTCGGTGCGGTCGGCGGTGAGCAGATCATCTTCCGGTGCATCGGCGGCAGCAGCAGGGTCTGAGGCGATCAGAGCTGCCTGATCGGGATAGTGTGCCTGTACCCACTCCCGCGGGCGCAGTGAGAACTTAAAGATGGCGCGGCAGTCCTGAACGTCGCAGCAAAGCGGATCAAACAGGATGTTTCGCACATCGACGTGGCGGAGGAACGCGCCGCCGAGACGACCGTTCAGCTCGCTGTCATATCCGACTTCCTGCACGCAGTAGCCGCAGACGAGCAGATCGTGAACGAGTTTGCGGTATTCCTCGGGATAGGCGGCGGCATCATGGTTTCGCGCGATGACGGCTTCGACGATGCGTGCGATTTCGCCGTCAGCCGCGCTTTCGGGGCGAATGACCGCCTCGGGAACCTGTTCCATCAGATCGGCGGAAATGTTCTCGATCGTCGATTGCAGAATCGGCGTTGCGGGACGCGGTTCGTTGGGATCCTCAATCGGAATATCGTACCAATGATCGCCGCGGTACATCCGCTCGCAATGGTTGAGTCGCTGCCATTCCTTGACATATGCGCTGCGGAACTGAAAGAACAGGGCGTAGGCGCGGTCCGCCAATTGTTGCAGCGCTGTGGATTGCTTGGTTGTTTTCATACGGTTTCCTTTCTTGTCATTCGGTTACAGTCCGCGATACCCGGCATACGGCGCAGGCGCGATTGAGAACGGATCGTATCGCGGGGCAGGCGCTTCGGCGACCGGACGGGACGGATGCGGGCGGGACATCAGCCCATAACGCAACGCTTCGGCGGCGTGATCCTCCGCATAGGCGGAAACGTCTTCCACGTTGTGTGCGTCATAGGTCAGAAGCGGCAGCGTACGGATCAGGTTCTGGCAGGATGAAAAGAGCGTCAGCCCCGGCGTGCCGTCGGATCTTAGGGCGAGCGCTTCTCGCACACGCTGCCAACCGGGAATGCGGGCATTGTCCGCAGGAAGCAGGGGAACGCCGTTTCGGGCAAAGACCTCCGCGATGGTCTGCCCCTCCAGACCGCCGAGTCCCCGCTGCTGCCAGGCGTCGGGCGAAGCTGCCGTATACGCGATCGATTCCCCTTCTGAGAGCGCATGGACGCGTTTTGCAATCTCGCTTGAAAGCGTTTGTCTCAGGTACAGCTCCCGATAGACGATCAGCTTGCCGTCAGGCGCTGCGGCGAACCAAAGCACGCAGCAGGGATCGTTGTACCCCCAGTCCATGGCCCGGAACCGTCGCCAGCTCTGCGGGATGGAAAACGGACTTACCACGTGCCGATCGCGAGAGAACTCGGGAAAGTACTGTCCGGCGAGTGCGTCCCAATCCCCGTCGAGATGCGCTTTTCGCAAATGCTCCGGGAGATTTTTTAATGTGGTGACGTACCCCGGATTGTGCTTCAGAAGAATCGGGTTGTCGGTCAGCCGCGCAGGAATGAATACGTAATCCTCCGCGCGTTCGGCGTTACGGTAGTCGCGGTCGATGAAGAGCCGCTTGACCCATGCGTGCCCGACGCCTCCGGGATTCATTGTGTAGTACATCCGCGGAGAGAAGTCGCTTCGTACCGAGCGATTGCAGGTCGTGAGAAACTGCATCTGCGCTTCGGAGAAATGCGTCGCTTCCTCAAGACCGACGACGTCGTACTCCTGCCCTTGGTACTGGTACACGTCCGATTCCTTGTCGCAGTAGCCGAGTTTGATGCGGCTTCCGTTGGGGAAAAGAAATTCGCGACGCGTTGCGTGGTAGGTTGCAGCGCCTGAAAGCTCGGCGAGCAGCGGACGAACATGGTTCTCCATGAGCTCAGGCAGTGTGCGCCGTAAAAGGAGCAGCTCGAGCCTGTCATAACGAAAGGCAAGCAGGACGAACTTTCTGCGCATCGCCCAGCTTTTTCCGCCGCCTCGTGCGCCGCCGTAGGCAATGTGACGCGCCTTGGCAAGGAAAAATGCCTGCTGTTTCGGGTTCGGCGTCCCGGACAAATGAAGCAGCATCGTTCCTCCTTTCAATCGGCCCACGCGGCGGCGCTGTCGTCCATCAGAACCGTTACGGTGTTTTGCGGGGCGTTATCCGGAGTTGCCCCGTCCAGGACGGCGAGCGCGGCGAGCGCAGGCTGATGGGGGAGGTCACCGAGCAAAGCGTGCTCGAGCGTATAGGCGGCGACGCGAGAGACGGCTTCGCGCCAAAGGCGCGCATTGCGTCCGGTTCCGTTGGCGCGCTCAAGAATGCGTCGCGGCGCAACCCCGGTTGCCACGGAGAGTCCATACAGGGTGTAGGGGATCTGTCTCTCAAAAAATCCACCGTTTTTGAGCGGCAGTCGCTCGCGCGTTGCGTCACATGCCGCAAAGTACGCCCTGATGCGTTCTTCCAAACCGTTCATCGTTGACCTCCTTGCCTTTCGTTGCCTCTATTGTAATAAAAAAAGCCGGGAATTTTTCCCGACTAAAGTTCACAATTCAAAATCGAATCGGCCGGCGTTGCCGACCGATTCCAAGCTTACCTTCATTTTTGAAAGACAACCCAGTTATGCGACCACGGCACCGGAAGCCCGAACAGCGTTACGACCTTGTCCGCTGCGTTCCGATACCAGGAATAATTCCATCCGGCGCCCATGTCCATATACAGGGCGTTGGTCACGCCGATTCGCTGCAACTCTTCTAAAAACTCCTCAAAATGCAGCATATTGACGGAATCGATGATGCAAAGATGCCCGTTCAGCTCCGCCAGCGTCCGATAGCAGCGTGACCGCGGTCGGTCAAAGCGCATGACGATTTCGCCGTCCCGAATCAATCCGTATTGCATAAATCCGCTCCCGCCGGCTGCCGCCGCGGCCTTGATTGCTTCTTTGGGTTGATCGAATTCAAAGGAAAAGCGGTCGCCTGCGAACGTAAATGCCGCAAAGCTGTCCTTGTTGTACGGACTTTCGTAGAGCGTTCCGTTTATGGCATGATCGCCCTCCACATTTTCCTGTGTGAAGCCGAGGCTCACCGTGTGCTGAAACGCAGCGCCGCTGCACCAAGTGATGGATTGATCCGATTTGGACGGACGCGTTTCGCACGCAAGCTCAACCTCGGAATACGCCGGAAAGATGACGTACAGCGTGCCGGTATTGTAGACCACGGTTTCCTCCGCCGGAAGAATTTCCTCCGCCCGCAAGTCCGCAGCATCGATGCTGTCCGGAATCTTCACATGGTACTGGGAAACCAGCCCCATAAAGATGAAGATAAAGGACGGCAGAACAAAAAACGAGGAGGCGTAAAGAATCCGATACAGCACCCGAAGCGGTTTGCGTTTCAGCTTCTCCGGACCCCAAAGGTATACGATCAGCGTAACGATTTCAAGAATTGCCAAGGTCAGATATGCGGCGTGCAGAAGATTCAGCCACATCTGCGCCACGAAGAAAACGGTATATGCGCAGAGGGAGAGCAGCGTCATGGCGATCAGCCAGATACCGGACAGCCGTTCTTTGATGCTCATTTTCTGTTCCTCGCTTCCCGTTTTTCTTTCAGCATTTCCTGCCGCAGCGCATTGAAGGTATCGAACTGCGATTCCGTACTGACGAGCAGCAGCAACAGCGCAATATCCGTCACATACTGAAACGCGTTTTTCCAAAGTGCGGCGGCGGGAAACCCAAGCTTTCCGATCACCGCAAAGAGCAGAATATAAACCACAAGTTTGAACAGAATGGCGATCCGGTTGAGAATCACGTTTTTCGGATTGCCGTGTGTCGCGTAGCTGATAAAGAAGTGATTGACCGTGATGATGATCGTCATCAGAAACGTCATACCGGCGGCGGCGAGATATAGGCTTCCTTGCACGCCTGCCGTGAGATAGGCGTCAAAATCCTGCTCACTCCAGAGCTTTCCGAGCACAAGATGCGCTTCCTGATACAGCATACAGAACAGGATTCCGCCCATCAGTCCCTTTGCAACGTCCCATTTATAGAATCGAAACGCAAGGTACATGGCGACCGCGGTGACGAGCTTTGTTATGATTCCGAATAGCGCAAAAGAATCTCCGTCCCCAAAGCCGAAGATCAAAGAACCGACGCTTGCGGCAACGCCAAGAAAGCATGTCGCCGCCATAAAATACTCATGCAAAAAGATGGACTCTTTTTTCTTCATCCGATTCCTGCCTTTCAGGGGGCTGCCGTTCCTTGCGAAAGGCATGTCTCCTGAACAATCGTTTCTGTTTATTTATCAAGCTGTGTCCAACAAATGTCCAACAAAGCGGTGCAAACCCATCCTGTTTGCTGCGGCGGCATGGTTTTTCTTTGAAAAACACGTCACCTGTGCTATACTGACAGAAGAAAGGAGAATCCGCATGAACGACTTTGCCTCCGAAATCAATCTGATTGTTGTGACCCCGCTGGTGCTGCAGCTTTTGGGGGTTGCCTTGGTGGTCCTGCTCGATCCGTATGTCGGGAAAAAACAACGCAGGCTGCTTTTGATCAACGCCGCATTGATTGCGTCGCTGATTGCGGAAAACATTGTCAGCGATTGGTTCGTTGTTCACGGAGACGTACCGCCCGCGCGTACGCTGCTCGCCATTTACGGGTATGCCGTTCGCCCGCTGGCGCTTCTGCTGTTTTGCTACATCGTTGCGCCGAACAAAAAGCATACACCGTTTTGGATTTTGCTGGGAATGAACGCGCTTTTGAACGCGACTGCGCTGTTCTCTCATATCTGCTTTTGGATCGAAAACAACCACTACCAGCGAGGACCGCTGGGCTATTGCTGCCACGTTGTCAGCGCGATCATCCTGCTCTATATTCTGTATCTCACCTTCACCGCGCAGGCGAAACGGGATCGTTTTCAACTTATCATACCGATCATCAACATTGCGTTGGTGTTCTCAGGCGTTTTGCTGGACACCTTCATTGCACACACGCAAAGCGGCATCACGTTCCTTTCAATCGCGATGGTTTCAAGCACGCTGTTTTACTACATCTGGCTGCATCTGAAATTCGTGCACGACCATGAAAAGGCACTCGAAGCGGAAAGCCGTATCCGCATTATGATGAGTCAGATCCAGCCGCACTTTCTTTACAACACGCTGTCCTCCATTCAGGCGCTTTGCCGCATTGATCCGGAGAAAGCATTCGATGTGACCGAAAAGTTCGGCACCTATCTTCGAAGCAACATCGATTCGCTCGACCGTCCCGACTTGATCCCGTTTGCAAAGGAGCTTGAGCACACGCGCGTGTATTCCGAGATCGAGATGATCCGGTTTCCGAACGTGCACGTGGAGTATGATACGCAGGATGTCGATTTTTCTGTACCGGCACTGACGGTGCAGCCGCTCGTCGAAAACGCGATTCGCCACGGCGTGCGCATCCGGAAAGAGGGCGTCGTCACCGTCTCATCCCGAAGGACCGAGCTTTGCCACGAGATTGAGATTTCCGACAACGGAAAAGGCTTTGATATGGATCTTCTGAAAACAGCGGACGGAACGCACATCGGCGTGCGAAACGTCAGAGAACGCATTGAGAAAACGTGCGGCGGAACGCTCACTGTCAAAAGCGTGATGGATTCCGGAACGACCGTCACGATTCGCATTCCGATCAAAGAAAGCCGTTGATGGCTCTGTTGGACATTTGTTGGACAGTGCGTGCTTGAATTCCTTTGAGAAAAAAACACAAAGGAGAATAGCTATGATTTCACTTAAAGGCATCCGCCTGCGCTATTTTGCGCTGGCAATTGCGATCATCGCCATCATTGCAGGCGTGTATTTCACGTTTATCCAATCGAATGGCTTTGAAAAGACGACTGCGGAAATCGTTTCGATCGTTGAGCTTCCGAAGGATTTTGAGGAAGATCAAACAGAATACGACGTTACGATCAAATACGCCGTCAACGGAACAGAATACACCGAGAAGCTCGGGTCCTACAGCCCCACGTATCAGGTCGGCAAAACGATCAATGTGCTCTATAATCCGAGCAATCCCGCCGAGGTGCACAATTCACTTGGCTTCGGGATCTATGTGCTGATTGCGGGCATTGTCATCTTTGTCGTCGTACTCGCCTCGATCATCATCGGCCGGATCAAGCTGAAAAAGCTCAAGGAAACGGAAGATGTCGGCAAGGACACGGTCTATCCGGCGCCTGCTTTGGGCAAAGAGCGCGAGCTGTACTTCTTGACGGATCTCGGCACGCCGAAGTACGGCCATCGCATCGAGGATGCGAACCGCAACGTGCTGTTTGAAGCAAAGATGACCAAGTACAGCCTTACGTCCCCATTCGGATTCAATTTCATCGACTATGTCCATGATGTTACCAAGGCGCATCTGGTCGGACACGAGGAATCGAGCGAATGGAATTCGCTGCTGATCGATGATCATCACACGATTCAGTTCGACGGAGAAGATATCTGGAAGCACTTAAAGCGCAACGGCATTCGCGTGGAGTCTGTCCTCGGCGGCGGGAGCGGAAAGCTCGTCGGCGTGAACTACAGGATTTATCGCGACGATGCAGAGCTCGCGCGTGTGGAATCCACAAGCCAGTATGTGCATGAAGAGGATGCCGAAGCGCACAGGATCGCAAGTGCCGTACCGGTCAAGGGCTTCTTCCGTATCTGGACGAAGGAACAGAACCTGGAGCTGTTGTTTGTCACGCTGCTTGCGTTTGCGCGCACCGAAGCAAGCGACGCGTCCGGCGGCACGAGAAAAACATTGTTCAACACACTGAAGGGCGAAGAAGACATCTGAGACTGCCATGAAGATTATCTGCATCGACGATGAACCGCTGATTCTGAATATGACCGTCGCGCTTTGCCGGGAACTTCCGGCAAAGCCGGAGGTCTGCGGCTTTTCAAACGCAGCGGATGCTTTGCATTGGCTCGAAAACCATACGGCGGATATTGCGCTGCTTGACATCAATATGCCGGATATGAATGGCATTCAGCTTGCCGCGCGTATCCGAGCGGCGGATTCGAATGTTTCGATCATCTTTCTCACTGGGTATTCGGAGTATGCGGTGGATGCGTTCCGACTGCACGCATCGGGCTATCTTTTGAAGCCGGTCAGCAAGCAGCGGCTTACGGAAGAAATCGACCATGTCATGCAGCAGCGCAACACAGGAAGCGCCCTTCCTGCCGATCGCGCGCAGATTTCGGTGCGGACGTTTGGCGAGTTTGATCTTTTTGTAAATGGGAAGGTCGTTGCGTTTCCCCGGTCGAAAGCAAAGGAGCTTTTAGCCTACCTCATCGACCGGCAGGGCGGCAGCATCACCCGGGCAACGGCGTTTGCCGTTCTGTGGGAAGAGGGGGTGTACGATCGATCCATGCAGAAGCAGCTTGACGTCGTTATTCGATCGCTGCGCACCACGCTGAAAAGTGTCGGCGCAGAGGACATCTTAGAAATGAAGCAGGGCGCGCTGCGCATCTGCCCCGAAAAACTGGATTGTGACATGTATCGTTTCTTAGGCGGCGATGTCGCCGCGATCAACACGTATCGCGGCGAATATATGAACGCTTATTCGTGGGCAAGCACGACGGAAGCGTTCTTAGACCGTATGCAAAGGAGAATGTAGCAAACAGAAAGAACGTCGCCGCAGGCAGAACGCTTGCGGCGACTTTTTTTCATATACCGATGATTTCCTTATTTTCCCATGGCGCCAAGCATTTGCATGACAATCCGGCTCGAATTGTCCGCTGCGAGATCGCCCATGTTCTCCACACCGTCGTGTGCATTGCCGTCCGCCTTGTCCGACATGGCGCGGATCACTACAAACGGAATCTCATATTGTGCGCAGACTGCCGCGACCGAAGCGCCCTCCATTTCGCAGGCGATCGCATCGAACTGCGCTTGCAGTGTCTTCACATATGCTTCGGACGCGATAAACTGATCGCCGGTCGCGATCGTGCCTTTGAAGACGTGCTCTTTGCCGATCACCTGAACCGCGCATTCGTACGCAAGGTCCACAAGTTCGGAGTCGCAGAAGTAAAATCCTTTTTCACCCTTTGCTTCTCCGGTGACGCCGGTTTCCCACACGAAGCCGTCGTTCGTCATTGTGCCGTAATCATGCTGCACAAGGCGCGTGGCAATCACTTGGTCAAGCACGTTCGTTTCATCGCCGACACCGCCCGCAATCCCGGTAAAAATCACTCTGGAGATCGAATAGCGATTCAGCATTGCCGTCAAAGCGGATGCCGACAGAACCTTACCGATGCCGGACCGCATGATGACGACCGGCTGCCCCTCAAGCGTTCCCACATGAAAGTCCACGCCGCCGAACGTATCCACACGCTCAATCTTTGCTTCTTTGAGCAGCAGCGCCACCTCGTTGTCCATTGCAGAAACGATTCCGATCCGCTGCGGTTCGGCCTTTATACAGCCGAACAGACCCATGCCGATCAGCAGCACACATGCCAAAAGAATTGCGATTTGTCTCTTCTTCACGGATGCAAGCTCCCCTTTGTCAGGCAGCAGGCGCAAGCGCTTCGTCGAGCGCAAACGGCACATACTGCTCCTTTGCCTTTACAATGCCATCCGGATAAATAACGGCAAAGTCGCTCTTCATAGAGATCGGGATATAGCCCTTTGCGATATAGTCCGCGGACTTTGTATCCCAATCCTGCTTGCCCCACTCGCGGAAATTGTCGTCGGCAACGACCATATACGCCTCGGCAAGATACGGATTGCGCGAATCGATCGTGTAATTCATCATGCTCGTGTCGCTTCCGCTGTTGCCGAACGCCAAAACGGGACGCTGCCCGATTTCGCGCTCGATGTAGATGGATTTATTGGCGTTCAGGTTCTTTTGAATGAAGCCGCCGGTCAGCACGAGTTCGTCGCCGTTTTCATACTTGAAATCCATGTTGGACGGCTCATTCTCGTGTCCCTTCTGCTTCACTTCAAAGTCTGTTCCGATCACATGTTCCGGACTGACGAAGTCCTGAATCGGCGAATTTGCCACGATCGCGCGGGTCGTCGTGCGCTCCGTGCCGCTGATGACCCAAATTTCGAATCCATTGTTATAAAGATATTCCACAAGCTCAACCATCGGCAGATAGAAATTGTCGATGTAGCGCATGTTTTCAAAGCTCTGCGTTTGCTTTTTGCCGAATTCTTCCACATACGCGGAGAATTCCTCCACCGTCATGCCCGCGTACGCTTTTGCAAAGTTTCTTGCAAGCGTCTCGTCGGCAAGATAGCCCGGCTGAATGGCGGCCGCAACCTGCTTGAGCTCGTCCGAAACGCGCTCCGGGTGGTCGACAAGGCAGTATTCGATGAACATCATCGTATCGTAATAGGTATAGTACGTCTCACAGGTGAGCGTGCCGTCCATATCGAACACGGCGATGCGATCCTTTTCCGGAATATAGTCCTTGCTGCCCTCGGTCGTGACCGCGGTCACATAATCCATCAGGCTTTGCTTTGCGCCGTACCCATCGTTCCAGAGCGAAAGCGGCACGGTTTTTGCCTCCTGTGCCGCGGGAGCCTTCCAAACGACGCCAAAGGCGTACAGAATGCTGACGGCAATCAGCGCACACAGGGCGATCATGGCGACACAGCGCCAGAGTTTGAGCTGCTTTGTTGTTTCCATTTCGATGCTTCCTTTTTTGTTTCGGTTCTTGTAGAATCAAAATAATAGCAAGTCCTGTCCAACAGATGTCCAACAGGACTTGCTCCGTTCCGCTGACCGGAAGCCGAAAAGGAGCATTTGTTGGACA
>ONLX01000016.1 GCA_900318765.1 uncultured Eubacteriales bacterium | reverse complement strand
TGTCTTCCGTCGCAAAGTCAGCGACCTGCGTGATGCCGGACATAACCATGGACTCTGCGTTGAAGTAGTACTTGTTGTTCATCATGTCGGTCGAGATCAGGTCGGTGTACGCCCACTCACCGCGCACGATCTTCTGCAGCATTCCGACGTGGTGCGCCGCGTTCGTTGCGCCGATACGGTTGAACGCGATCATGACCGCGCGGCAGCCTTCCACTTCTTCGAGTGCGCCCTGGAAGCCTCTGAGGTCGGTTTCGCGGAACTTCTGCTCATGCATGTAAGCGGAGATACCGCCGCGGTTGTGCTCCTGATCGTTGAAGCCCATGTGCTTCGGTCCGTTCAGAATGCCCTTATCTGCGCAGCCCTGGAGGATGCCGTAGCCCATACGGTTGGTGAGCATCGGATCTTCGGAGATGTACTCATAGTTACGGCCATTGTACGGGGTACGGCGCTGCGTCAGGCCGGTGCCCCACAGATGGAATTGCTTGAGCCACAGACCGGAGTTGCCTTCTACTTTGCCCCACTCATACGCGAGCTCGGGATTGAAGGACGAGCCGAGCAGCGTCTGGGAATGTACGTTGAACTTATAGGTCTTGCCGGTTGCTTCATCCGTATACGCTCTGGTGAAGCCGGAAACGCCTTCGTTCTGGGTGACGATCGGGTTCTCAACGTTGGTCAGCACGTCGGAGCGGCTGCCGCCGTGGATGACTGCGCCGACGGCCTCGTCAATCGTGATCTCGGAGACGAGCTTCTCCCAGTACGGATCGTCGATGTTCGTGAACTGTTCATAACCAACCTGCTCCGCATTGAAGCGAGCGCCCTGATCGGTGCCTTCGGTCGCGGGATTGTCGGTCTTGACCGTGTAGGTCTGGCCGCGCAGTTCCTTAACCCATTCTTCGAACTTCGGGCTATCCTGCAGCTTGATTTCGACCTCGCCGTAGTTGACCGGATACGTGCCGTCCCAATCCTGACGGGAGAGATAGGTCACGGTATCCTTGCCGGTCCAGTAGTTCAGGTCTGCATTGTCCGCAACATTCGTAACGACCACACCGTTTTCAACCGCGAACGTGGTGTTATCGAGCGCATCGAGGTTCCAGGTAACGACTGCGCCGTTCTGCGTCGTGCCGTCCGGCGTGCCGCCCTGTGCGGTGATGAAGTTGTTGACTGCCGCATGAGATCCTGCCGCCGCGGTGAACAGGTAATCGCCTTCATCAAGGATATAGGTCTTGGCGTTCTTGTAATCGTAGGACGCAAGATACTTGGTCGGAACCGTGATCGTGACTTCCGCCGTGCCGCCCGCCGCAACGTCGACCTTTGCGGAATTCAGGAAGTCTACCGCGGATTTCTCAACGAGGTTTGCCTTGTCGTACTCGGTGTACGGCTTCTGCACATACAGCTGTGCAAGGAACTTGCCATCGGTATTGGAGTTGTTTTTCACTTCGATGACTGCGGTGATGTTGCCTTCCGGCGTCTTATCGACTTCAACGGACTTGATCGTCTGCGTGTAATCGAGGTAGGACAGACCGTGCCCGAACGTGAACAGGACTTCCTTGCTGTAATCCCAGCTGCTGCCCTGCGTTGCGCCCTTGGCGGAATCCGCCTTCGACGCCGCATTCATGATCGCATCGAAGTAACGGGTCTCAAAATACTTATATCCGACATAGATGCCTTCGGCTTCGACAATATACATGCCGCCGTTGTAGGTGACTGCACCGCCGAACGAGCTCGCTTCGGTGTTGCCGATCGTTTCGCCCGGATACCGCGGATCGGTACCTTCGGTACCGATGATCTCATAATCCGCATAGTAGGAGCCGCCGAAGTTGGTAACCGCCGGGATCGCCGCATTGTCCGCTACGTAAGTATCGGGCAGTGCGCCGGTCGCGTTGACTTTGCCCGCGAGAACGCGCGCAATGCCGGTGCACTGATAGTCGTTGATGACGCCGATATAGGCGATACCGTCGACTTCATGCGCGCCGCCCGCCGCGATCTCCTTGAGCACCATGTTGTTGCCGGAGTTCACAAGCACGATGACCTTGGAGCAGGTCTCTTTTGCGACATCGATCAACGCAAGCTCATCGGGAGAAAGCGCAAGCGGATCATCGCCGGTGGCGTTGCCGTAATAATCGAGTGCAGAACCGGGAGCATACGTGTTGCCTTCCCCTGCGCCACGTGCAAAGACGCAGATCGCCGTCGTGTTCGCCTTGTCGATCGAATCCTTCCAGTTTGCCGGAGCGCCCATGGCTTCGAATTCCGTCGGCGGGACTTCCACAACCTGATACTCTCTCATGTCGCCCGGGGATGCCACGTAGATATGATCGTAAGCAACCGTCGGAACTTCTTCACCGGTCCACATGTTCGGAACCATCTCAATGTGTTTGTTGAGGATCTTCTCCGTGTAGAAGGTCTTAACCGTCTCGTTGACTTCGATGCCCTCATCGGTCAGTGCCTGAACGAGATCCACCGCGTCTTCGTTCCCCGCCTTCAGGTCGCCCGCAGCGTAGGGATACGGCGCATATGCCGCAAGGCCGAACAGCGCGACCTTGGCATTCTGAGCGAGCGGGAGAACGGCGTTGTCATTCTTCATGACGACGGTGCCTTCCTCACCTTCGCGGATCGCGATCTGCTTCGCAGCCGCAACCATGTCTTCAATCGTTGCATAGTCGCTCTTGAAACGTGCAGCGTCTTCATCCGTATTGGTGACAAAGCTCTGTGTTCCGAGAACGCTGTCCAGCGCGGAACGATAACCGTCTGCGATCGTCGTTCCTACCGTTGCCAGTACGAACAGCGCCGCCATGACCGCGCACAGGCCCCGCATGATCGAGGCAAGTTTTTTGCTCTTCATCTTACTCCTCCTTTGATTGGTGTTCGGCAAAGTTTTACCGAATCCTTACGTGCATTGTAACAACTCTGTAAAAAAATCGCAAGAGGGAAACGCATCAACGGTTGAATTCGGCGCATAAACCGTATGGTACCGGCGCGCCTTTGCGGAATCGCGGCGCGGGCTTGACTTACTTGTTCTTTACTTTTTGCAAAGAATCTGATAATATATAGATTAAGTGTGGAAATCGGAGGGTGCAATGATCCGGATAGCGATTGCGGAAGACGATCCGCTGTTTCAAAAGCAGGTGGAAAACAATCTGGAACGGTATATGAAAGAACAGAATCTTCGCTTGACGTGGGAGCTGTTTCCGGATGGCGCCGCTCTGCTTTCGAACTATCGTCCGATCTATGACATTTTGCTGCTCGATATCCAGATGCCGTCCGTGGACGGGATGACCGCCGCCCGGCGGATCCGGGAAACTGACGAGAGCGTCATAATCATTTTTCTCACGAGCATGCCGCAGTTCGCGATCGAAGGCTATTCGGTTGCTGCGCTTGACTATGTGTTGAAGCCCGTTTCTTACTATGCTTTCTCGGAATGCCTTTCCCGCGCAATCCGCAGGTTGACGCGCAACGAAAAACTTATCTGTTTATCAATACCCCGCAGGGCGGCAAACGGATTGACAGCGCGACGCTGCGCTACGTGGAGGTCCACGGGCATCAGCTCGTTTATCATACGACGGATGGCGATTATCCCTCCGGCGGAGCGATGAAGGATGTGGAGGATACGCTGAGCAAGCTGCCGTTTTTCCGCTGCAACAAGTGCGATCTTGTCAATCTTGCATTTGTCGACGGCATCCATGACGGCGACGCGCTCGTGAACGGGCAGATCGTTCCGGTCAGTCGCGCAAAGAAGAAAGCGTTTCTGGAAGCGCTGAACCGCTATCTGAATGAGGTTCACGCATGACACAGCTGCATTTTGATTTCGATATCCCCGCTGTTTGGACCGCGGTTGCGCACTGGGCGGCCTACATGATGTTTATTTCCCTTTTGCCCAAGCGGTTGAAAAAAGTGCCTACGGTTCTGATCGCGCTGTTGTTCCTGCCCGTGCAAATCGCGTTATACAGCGTGATTGCGCCACTGCGCGGGATGGCCTTCAACCTCAGCATGGTCCTGTTCGCGCTGTGGACGTTGTTTCCGTTCATCGTATTAACCGATATCCCATTTTGGAACCGGCTCTATTACTGTGCCCGCTCGTTCATTCTCGGCGGATTCACCGCTGCGTTGGCCTGGCAGGTTTACTATTTCTATTCGACACGCTACTCCATGCTTGACTCGCTCCCTTGGGAGATCCTCCTGATGCTTGTCATCGGTTCAGCCGTCATCGTCGGAACATGGCTGATCGAGCGGATTCACCGGAATGAGCTGCGCCAGATGCCGCTTTCCCTAAGGCACGTCTTTGAAACAATCCTCATTGCGCTTTCCATCTATATTCTCTCCAGTTTCAGCTATACGTCGATCGACTCCCCGTTTTCCGCCAACAGCGCGCCGCAGGTGTTTATGATTCGCACAATGGTCTATTTTTCGGGGCTTGCGATTCTGTTTGCGCTGCATCTGCACCTATGCGATACGTACTCCCGCACTGAGCGCGACGCGCTGCAGCGCATTCTCGATCAGCAGTATGAAAACTACCGCATTCGACAGGAATCCATGAATCTCGTCAACCAAAAATACCATGATCTCAAGCACCAGCTTGCCGTTCTGCGTTCCGAGATTGACACTGCGGATAAGCTCGAGGCAATCGACCGCATGGAATCCGAACTTCGCTCCTATGAAGCGCAGAACAAGACCGGCAATGATGTGCTGGATGCCATCCTTGCCGGAAAAAGCCTGTATTGCCAGGAACATGGGATTACGTTGACCGTTGTTGCGGACGGCGCTGCGCTCAACTTTATGCACGTGGTCGACCTCTCTGCGATCTTCGGCAATGCGCTCGACAACGCCATCGAGGCCGTTGAGCAGGTTTCGGATCCCGAACAGCGGCTGATCCATCTTTCGGTCGCGCGGCAAAAAGGGTTCTTACGAATTCAGGTTCGCAACCGCTATACGCTCGGACCGACAACCCCCGGCACGTTGCCCGAAACAACCAAGCAGGATCGCCGCAATCACGGGTACGGGCTCAAATCCATTCGGCAGACCGTTGAGCGGTACGGCGGCACGATCGCAGTACACGGCGCGGACGGATGGTTTGAGCTCGGCATTCTGCTGCCGCTCGATACCCCCGCACCGCAAGCCACACAGGAGGGAAAGGCATGAAAAAGAATCGCAAATTCTGGTTGACGTTGATTGTCTTCTCGCTGACCGGGCAGATCGCCTGGGTTGTCGAGAATATGTATTTCAATGTGTTCATCTATAAGATGTTCCACGCGAGCGCTTCCGATATTGCGGCGATGGTCACCGCAAGCGCGATCGCTGCCACCGTGACAACCGTTCTGATCGGCGCGCTGTCCGACCGGCTCGGCAAGCGCAAGTTGTTCATGTGCCTCGGCTATATCGCATGGGGCATCTCGATTCTGAGCTTTGCGCTGATCCGGCTGGATCTCATTTCCGCGCTGTTCGGCTCGGCGGTGAACGCGGCAAGCGTCGGCATTACGCTTGTCATCATTATGGACTGTGTGATGACGTTCTTCGGCTCATCTGCAAACGACGCGGCGTTCAACGCATGGCTGACCGACTCCACGGATGAAACGAATCGCGGCGCAGCGGAGGGCATCAACTCGATGATGCCGCTGATTTCGATTCTTGTCGTATTCGGCGGGTTCTTGGGATTCAATCTCGACCTTCCCGAAAGCTGGACCGCCATCTACGCGATCATCGGCGGAATCGTTCTGTTGATCGGCGTTCTTGGGTTCTTCCTCGTTGAGGAAGCGCCGATCCGGCACCCGGACAAGCTCGGGTATTTTGCGACGATCCTATACGGCTTCCGGCCGGATGTTGTGCGAAAGAACGGAACACTTTACCTTTCGATGCTTGCGTATATGATTTTCTCTACAGCCATTCAGATCTATATGCCGTATCTGATCATTTATTATGAAAAGACGCTCGGCATGGCAGATTACGTTTTAATCATGGCGCCCGCGATCATCTTGGCAGCGGTTGTGACGTTTTTCTTCGGGCGGCTGACCGACCGGCACGGATTCCGCAGGATTGTGCTTCCCGCGCTGTCGATGCTTGCGCTCGGGTTTCTCATGCTCTACCTCATTCCGGCAAAGATTCCGGCCGAAGGGCTTGCGATGCGGATTCCGGTCTTCATCGGCTCGCTTCTGATGATGTCCGGGTATCTGTCCGGCATGGCGGTGTTCGGAACGCAGCTCAGGAACTACACGCCCGAGCATATGGCCGGCCGATTTCAGGGGCTTCGCATCCTTTCACAGGTGCTGATTCCTGGGATCATCGGACCTGCGATCGGCGCAGCCGTGCTCGCCGGTGCGGAAGAAATTGTCAACAGCGACGGAACGACCTCCTTCCTCCCGAACGCAAACATCTTCCTCGCTGCGCTCGTTGTTCTCGGAATCGTCATGCTTGCGCTGATCGGATACCTGTTGGCGACGAAAAAGCGTAAGAAACAGCCGGGTTCCGTCTAAGCACCGCCTCGATTGATTCAAAACTCATTTCAATCAATACGGCTGACGCATGATGCGTCAGCCGTATATAGTTAGGATCGTTTCAGAGTTTGATAAACTCGCCCCATTCATCATCCGGTTCTTCGCTCGGTTGGGGAGTCTCCGAATCGTTTTCATCCGCAGGCACCTCGGTCGGTTTCGGAGTGGTCGGGTCCGCGTCCCAGTTCCCCTGTGTTACGCTTCCGTCCGGCCCGGTACTCTTTTTGGGTCTCGGTGTTGCAGTCGGTTCTTCGGTCGGCGTTGCAGTTGGTTCTTCCGTCGGTGCTCCGGTCGGTTCTTCCGTCGGCTTAGGCGTCGGTTCTTCCGTTGATGTTCCCGTTCCCGCCGCAGTCATCATAATCACCGGAACCTGCGTTTGTTCCGGCTGATCATTCAGCGTTGCCTGCGTCTTTGCTTTGCAGTTGCTGCACCCCAACACACTCAACAGCAGCAACGCTGCAGCACCAAGCACCGCAATCTTAATTGATTGTCTTCGCCTCATCTTAGCATTACCAATCCGGATTCTCGACCGGATCACCATCCTGCGAAGTGATGATCACGTCCGCCATCCGTAGTACAATCAATTCTGTTTCAGGTGTCATATATTCCTTCTTCATTGTTTTCTCTCTTTTTTCTTATGCGACAGGAACTGCCTTCTTGCTGCCGTCTGAAGTGTATTTCAACTGGAACGTATGCATCTTTGCATAGGAATATGTTCCGTCAAGCGTAATGATGTACGGCTGAACCGACAGGATCTTCTGATTGTCAAAATAGGTATTCGGCATACCGATGACCGTTTGCAGCGCGACTTTTGCGGACACGTTCGGTACAAACTTGTCCGGCGTCAATGCAAACAGCTTGCCGTCCTTATCCTTTTCCTGATAATACGTTCCGATGATCTCATCATAGCAATACTCTGTTCCGAAAGCATGATTGGAAATCACCTTGCCGTTGGCCGTATCCAATAGCTTGAAACCAACCAATGCGCCTTCAAAGCCAAGCGTGTCGGTATTCGGCACAGATGTGATGAACCGCAGGTCGGTCTTGTTTTCCGGATTCGTCGACGCACGACTTACCTTGCGGAACTGAAGGTAAACATCCAATGTCTCAATCGGAATAAAGCGCGCATAGCCGGTCGTTTCGGTTGCGGAACGCTGTGCCGTTGCGCCTGATCCGACGCTGTCGAAATAGCCTGCGAAAATATACCCTGCGTACTGCGGATCGAGCAGTTTCGGATAGCTGGTCGTCGAGAATCGCGGGTAACTGTTCTTCGGCAGTTTGGCGTATACGACGTTATCTGCCGTCGTTACGATTTCATCCACATAAAACTGTTTCCGCACTTCCGTATCATTCGAAAGGCCCATATTCATACGCGGTTTGTCCGCAATGTCAGTAAAATAACCGGGATTGCCGACTTCGTCGATATGAGCATAACGAATATTTGATGCTTCCGTAACAATTGTTCCCGCGCCACCAATGAGACCTGATCCTGTAAACATGCAAAATGCGTACGCATTCGTGCTCCATTTTTCCGGATCGACAAAAACCGTATGAAGGCTCCAACAGTTATAAAACAGTTCCCGTGTGTTAGTCAGCTTTGTAGTGTTCCAATTGGAAAGGTCCAACGTTGTTAATGAGCGGCATTCGGAAAACATTGCAAGAGCTGTTGTAAGACTTCGCGTATCGAAATTGCTAAGATCAAGCGAAGTAAGCTTGTAACACCTATAAAACATATAGTTTGTATTCTGACAATTCCGAGTGTCGAGCTTGTTTAGATTTTCTACTGTCTCCAAAGCACTGAAATCCTGAAACCAATATTGCAAATACATTGGGTGGAAAGCGGAGCAAAAGTCATCTGTAAATATAACTTTTTTGCATAGCCCGGCAACATCCCGCCAATACACCGGAACGCCGTTCCTGTAGCCAAACGCCGTCCAACTGTTAGGAATTACATAATACTTGCCGGAATTCGGTTGCTGACCATATTTGAAAGTCAAGCACAAATTACTTTCATCCCATTCTACATAGGTTATATCCCCTGCTTCCATTTTTTCACTTTCAATATCGTCAAGTGTTACATCTTCGTCCATGTCAATCGAATTATCCGTCAGATCTGAGGACGTGGAAGGATCAGCGGTTGAATTATCCATGTCTTCCGGATCGGTGGGAGAATTCGTAGAGTCATCTGCCGAATCAGTCGGATTATCAGCCGGATCGGTCGCATCTGCCGGGGCAGACGGTTCCACCGTCTCGGTTACGACTTCCGTATCGGATGCGAGTTCGGCGGATTCCTCAGCAAACGCAGGAAGCGTTATTACGAGCAGCATAATCACCGCCAGCAAGAATGCGAGCATTTTCTGTTGTTTCACGTGGGTTTCTCCTCTTTGATTTGCAATCGTCTTCTTTTTGTCCGAACAATCGGTCTGCACTGCATAAAAATCCTTTCAGCAAGGAATGAAGCCTGTATTTATGAATAGTCAAGAGATTTAGTATGCTATATTTTTTTCGAAAATGAAAAAATGAAACGAAACATGAGCAAGGTATACAAGAGCATGATTACTTACGACCCTTTTTGGAACACGTTAAATCGAAAAAATGTGTCCACATATGATTTGATCCATAAACAGGGCGTCTGGGCAAACACAATTCATCGTATGAAACACGGAGAATCGATTACAACCAAGACCATCAATGAACTCTGCTCCATTTTGGACTGCAATGTTTCCGATATTCTCGAGTATCGAAAAGATAACGAGTCCTGAAGAAATCAAAAAATAAACGCGCTGTTGCGGTATGCAACAGCGCGTTTATTTGGTAGCACACCTTATCTTCCGCGCATCAACAGGACGGACGCGCCGTCCGGGATCGGTTCCGACAGTGTCGGATTCTGCGCGCGGATTGCCGCAGTCGGAATGCCGAAGCGCTTGCCGATGGAGAAGACCGTTTCCCCGCGATCCGGGAAATAGACCAAAATTCCCTCGTGCGGATCGCGCGGAACACCCGGTTTCAGATCGGTCGTGAACCGTGCGGTCTCCTGCCGATACCATTCGCCTCCGTACTTGAGCTCGACCGTGCAGGAGAGCGTACGGCCGCTGCCCGTTGCCTCCGCAGAACGCACCGTAATCTCCGGTAGCAGCAGCGTCCCGAACGGTTCGAGCGGCAGCGACAGCGGCAAATCCGTCTTAAATCCATAGAGCCGCCCGTCGTCCGCGCGGTACACGACCGAAAGAAGCAGCAGCCCGTCGATGCTCGCTTCGCGTTCATTGACGACCGTATCGGTAATCGCAGGCGTTGCGGTGACATAGAGCACACGCGTCACATCCTTCAGATGTCCCGGAACGTAAATCGGCTCCCGCAATACCGTCGTCCGCGAACGTTCCCCGACGTAGTTTAAGCACGGTACCGGTTTCGTCTCGCAAGAGAAGCTGCCCTCGCTGTCGTACGCGTCGGACAGGACCCATGCCGTCTCCTCCGCAATCCCGTAAACGCCGAGCGACAGCACCGCTTCGATCGCAAGCTCCCCGTCCGAATCGTAGTTGACCTCAAGCTGCGTGACCTCTGCCGACGCGCTTGGCTGCGGATTCGGCTCTGCATCGATCGAATCGGAAAACGGAATCGCATAGACCTTCGGGACTGCGCCGCCTTCGCCGTCGTAATAAAGCGCAGTGACCGTCAGTGTGCCTTCAAGCATCAGTCCGCCGGACCCGTTTGCGATTCGGCCGACTTCCGCAGTGCCGTGTACCGTTAAAAGCGACAGGTTCTCCGGCGCGTCCACCGTTTCCTTGACCCGGATCGCATGTGCGCCGAGCAGGGTACGCCGTACAAGCCGGATCGATTCGCCCTGTGTTTCAAGGCCTTTCGCGTCGTCAATTCCCGCGATGCAGGTTTCTCGCTCGGTCGAGAAGACCTCGGCGCGCAGGAGAAGCGTTGCCTGCATCCGAAGTCCCCCTTCCTCCACACGACAGGTGCAGGCAGGTGCGTATGCAGCGGCTCGCGCCGTCATCTCCGTCGTCGTTCCGGGCAGCGACAGTTCATGCGTAAAGGTTGCGGACGCATCGAAGGAAAGCGGCCGGTTGGCATCGGTTTCTACCACCAAATGCAGCAAAAGTAATCCGGTCACCTGTACCCCATCCTTGGTGCAAAGCGTTTCGCGTACGCGCACATCCGGCTCACAGGAGAGCACTTTTTCCGACCGCACCCCGCTCGGCAACGGAATTGCGCTTTCCAATTGCGCCTGTGCGGTCGCGCTTCCTACAAGCGTTTCCGCCGACAGCACCGTCTTCTGTATCTCCATTAAATCGTCTCCTTTCGGGAAGTTCTCTATAGCAACATATGCCCATTGTTCGCTGTTCAGCACCGTTTTCTTTTATGATAAAAAATTATTGACATAGGCAATCTTTTCGGATAGAATGAAGTCTCAAAGAAGCTATCGAAAAAGAAGAGAGTTTATGGAAAGCAAAGAGATTTTCAAGCAACAATATCGCCGGAACGACGAGGATCTGCGGATCTACGGCGCGAAGGAGCACAATCTGAAGAACATCGACCTGGTGATTCCGCGCAACAAACTCGTTGTGATGACCGGCGTTTCCGGCTCGGGCAAATCGAGTCTGGCATTCGATACCATCTATGCCGAAGGACAGCGGAGATACGTGGAAAGCCTGTCCTCCTACGCGCGCATGTTCATCGGTCAAATGGACAAGCCGGATGTGGAGCGGATTGACGGGCTCTCTCCTGCAATCTCGATTGATCAGAAGAGCACCGGGCACAATCCGCGCTCAACCGTCGGCACCGTGACCGAAATCTACGACTATCTGCGCTTGCTCTATGCCCGCTGCGGCATTCCGCACTGTCCGAAATGCGGCAGAGTCATCGAAAAGCAATCGATCGATATGGTTGTGGATCGCGTGATGACCATGGAGCCCGGCACAAAGATTCAGATTATTGCGCCGTGCGTCCGTAAACGCAAGGGAGAATTTACAAAGCTTTTCGAGCAGCTTCGCCGGGAAGGGTATGTGCGCGTCCGTGTGGACGGAGAGGTATACCCGATTGAGGAAGTGCCTGCGCTGGACAAGAAATTCAAGCATACGATCGAAGCCGTTATCGACCGTCTCGTCCTGAAGGGAGGCATTGAGGGGCGGCTGACCGAATCGCTCGAGCATGCGTTTGCGCTCGGGCAGAATCTTGCGATCGTAGCCGTCGTTGACGGGGAAGAACAGCTGTTCTCGCAGAACTTCGCGTGCCCGGATTGCGGAATCGGCATCGAAGAGCTTGCGCCGCGCGCGTTTTCATTCAACGCGCCGTTCGGTGCGTGCCCGACCTGTGCCGGCCTCGGAGAAATGATGAAGATCGATCCGGTGCTCGTGGTGCCGAATCCGGAAAAATCGCTGAACGAAGGCGCGATTCATGCATCCGGCTGGAACAGCGACAGTCAGAATTCCATCGCGGAAATGTACTACCGCGCGCTTGCGAAACATCTGAACTTTTCGATGGATACGCCGTACCGCGATCTTCCGAAAAATGTGCAGGACGCGCTGCTGTACGGCACGAAGGAGAAGATGGAAGTCTCCTATTCGAGCACGTATTCGAGCGGAAAATTCATGGCGGCGTTTGAGGGCATCATCCCGAACATGGAGCGGCGTTACCGTGAAACAACGAGCGAATGGACAAAGGCGGAGATCGAATCCCGCATGGCACACGTGCTCTGCCCCGACTGCAAAGGCAAACGCCTGAAGCCCGAAACGCTTGCCGTTACCGTCGGCGGGCTGAACATTGCCGAGCTTTGCGATCTGAATGTCAAATCCTCGCGCGCCTTCCTGCAGAATCTCGATCTGAACCCGACGCATCGCAAGATTGCCGAGGCGATTCTGAAAGAGCTGGACGCGCGCCTCGGGTTTTTGGTCAATGTCGGTCTCGGGTATCTCACGCTTTCACGCGGCGCGGTTACGCTCTCGGGCGGGGAAAGCCAGCGCATCCGCCTTGCGACGCAGATCGGGAGCGGGCTTGTCGGCGTGCTGTATATTCTCGACGAACCGAGCATCGGTCTGCATCAGCGCGATAACGCAAAGCTGCTTGCCACGCTGAAGCGGCTTCGCGATCTTGGGAATACGCTGATTGTCGTAGAGCACGACGAGGAGACGATGCTTGCCGCGGATTACATCGTGGACATCGGTCCTCGCGCCGGCGTTCACGGCGGGGAAGTCATGGCGGCCGGAACCCCGGAAGAAGTCATGGCATGCGAATCGAGCTTGACCGGTCAGTACCTTTCCGGCAAGCGGCGCATCAAAGTTCCCGCAACCCGGCGTCCGGGAAGCGGAAAATTCCTGACCGTCCGCGGTGCAGCGGCGAACAACCTCAAGCGGATCGACGTTTCGGTTCCGCTCGGCATGTTTGTCTGCGTGACCGGCGTTTCCGGCTCGGGGAAATCGAGTCTTGTCAACGAAATCATTAAAAAACGGCTGCTGCACGATCTGAACCGGGCGCGCGTGCGCGCCAAGGAACACGCCGGCATGGAGGGCATCGAGCATCTCGACAAGGTGATCGATATCGACCAAAGCCCAATCGGCAAAACGCCGCGTTCCAACCCCGCAACGTATACGGGACTGTTTGACCTGATCCGCCAGCTTTTTGCTACGACGCCTGACGCGAAGATGCGCGGCTACAACAGCGGCCGGTTCAGTTTCAACGTCAAAGGCGGTCGCTGTGAAGCCTGTAAGGGCGACGGCATTGTAAAGATCGAAATGCACTTCCTTCCGGACGTGTATGTGCCATGCGATGTTTGCCACGGCAAGCGTTACAACCGGGAAACGCTCGAGGTGCATTATAAAGGCAAGAACATTTACGACGTGCTGGATATGACCGTTGAAGAGGCGCTTCCGTTCTTCTCCGCGCATCCGAAAATCAAGTCGAAACTGCAGACGCTGTATGACGTCGGCCTCGGCTATGTGAAGCTCGGCCAACCTTCGACGCAGCTCTCGGGCGGTGAAGCGCAGCGCGTGAAGCTCGCAACCGAACTGAGCCGCCGGGATACGGGACGGACGATGTACATTCTCGATGAGCCGACAACCGGTTTGCACACGCATGACGTGAAGCAGCTTTTGGAGATTCTGAACCGACTTGCCGATTCCGGAAGTACGGTGCTCGTCATTGAGCACAATCTCGACGTGATCAAAACCGCCGATTACATCATCGACCTCGGTCCCGAAGGCGGCGATGAAGGCGGAACGATCGTTGCAACCGGCACGCCGGAGGAAGTTGCTGCCTGCGAACAAAGCTATACGGGACAATTCCTGAAGCGGGAACTTTTGAAAGCTTCCCGCTGATCCATGCGGAGGAACCATGCGCGTACTTCGAATCATCCTTGTGATCGTCGGCCTGCTTTTGATCGCCGACTCGGCGATCGTGGCTACGCTGTCGAACTTCAATCTCGGCGTCATTCTGCCTGCGTTTTTTGGTGTGCCGCTCGTACTGCTCGGGTGGCTGCTGCCGCGTATGAACCACGGCGTGCTTTGTGTGCTCAAATGGGCGGCGATCATCGGATATGCAATTGCCGGTGTGATTCTGCTCGTTTCGGGCATCCTGATGGGAACTGCCGCCAAGCGGAGCGAGAAGGTGGACGCCGATGCGATCATCGTGCTCGGCGCAGCGGTGCACGGCGATCGTGTGACCTGGGTACTTTCGAATCGGCTCGATACCGCTGCCGCCTATCTAAAAGCGCATCCGGACTGCATCGCGGTCGTTTCCGGCGGACAGGGCAGCGGTGAAACCGTTGCCGAAGCCGTTGCCATGCAAAAATACCTGGTGGAGCGCTGCGGCATTTCAAGCGAACGTATTCTCGTGGAGGATCGCAGTACGAATACGCGTGAGAACTTCGCGTTCTCCAAGGCGCTGCTTGCCGAGCATGGGCAGGCAAACGCGCGTCTTGCGTTCGTTACGACCGGATTCCACGTTTACCGTGCGGGACGCGTTGCCCGCGCCGCCGGGCTCGATGCCGTCGGACTCGCCGCGCCGGACGTATGGTATATTGCGCTGAACAATTATCTGCGCGAGTGTGTCGGCATCTGCGTGTATGCGCTGCGCGGACAATTATAAGGAAATCGCTTATGCCCCTTTTCGGGGCATATTTGTTACGGTTCACGCTGAAAAATCGCCCGTTCGTGTGAAACCGGTTTCCGAACGGACTTTTTTCTGCTATACTCTTTGTAAGAATTACGTAAATTGGAAGTTGAAATGGAACGCATCAGTATCATTGAGAACTTTTTCCCGAAAAACGATCCCGCGCTGCTGCAAAAAGCGGAGGACAATTTGCCGACTCTTCTCGAAACGGAGCTCGTACCCGTTTCGTTTGCAGCCCCTACGCTTGCTCCCGGAGAAACCGTACGTTGGGACTTCGGAACGCACTGCGTCGGATATCTGACCCTGCAGCTCTCCTTCTCCGGCAGCCATCCGGACGCGCCCGCGCTCCTTCGCCTGCGCTTCGCCGAACGCTTGGAGGAATTTATGGAGGACGCTTCCGCTTACCACGGCTGGATCTCCAAAGGATGGATTGCCGAAGAGCTTCTGCATGTGGATCGGCTGCCCTTTACCGTCTCGCTGCCGCGCCGGTACGCATTCCGCTATCTCGAATGCACGGTGATCGACACCTCTCGTAAATTCCGCCTTGTTGTCGATCGCGTTTGGGTTCGCGCCGTTTCGGCCGTCGATCCGACGCGCGTCACTCCGCTTGAACGCACCGATCCGAAGCTTTGCCGGATCGATGCAGTTGCCATCAAAACGCTTGCGGAATGCATGCAGGAAGTGTTTGAGGACGGGCCAAAGCGCGACAGGCGTCTATGGCTCGGCGATTTTCGGCTGCAGGCGCTCGTCAACGGCGTAACGTTCCGGAACTTTGCTCTGGTCAAACGGTGTCTCTACCTCTTTGCCGGGACGCGCTTTCCGGACGATCGTATCGCTGCGTGCCTGTTTACGGACGGGGAGCCCGCCGCGGACGATACCTGGTTCTCCGATTATGCGCTGCTGTACCCGGTTGCGCTCGCGGAATATCTTGCTTTGACCGACGATTCAGAAGCGCTCCGCGATTTATATGACGTTGCCGTTGCTCAGCTTGATCGCGCGCTTGCAATGACGGATGCGGATGGGATCGTAAATGCCGACTTTGTCGACGCGGCATTCATCGACTGGAGTCCCGGTCTTGAAAAAACCGCAAGCACGATGGGCGTTCTGCTTTATGCTCTGCCATACGGACGCGTACTTGCGCAAAAAAACGGCGATGCTCTGCGCGACGCGATCTATGCCGAAGCGCTTGAACGCGGACGCGCAGCCGCAAAAACGCGTTTCTGGGATCCCGCAAAGGGTGTATTCGTATCAAACGGACAGATTTCTCCCGCCAGTCAGATCTGGATGACGCTCGGCGGCGTTCTGCCCGAAGCATCGGCAAAAGGCGCTCTCTGCCGTCTCCTCTCGGAACCGTCCGAAACGCCGCTTGTTGCGCCGTACCTCCACCATTATGCGCTCGAAGCCCTGCTCTCGGTCGGCAAAACCGATGCGGCGATGGAGCACCTTCTTTCCTATTGGGGCGGCATGGTCGATCGCGGCGCCGATACGTTCTGGGAAATCTGGAATCCCGAAGCCCCCGACGCATCGCCCTACGGCGGAACGATCGTGAACAGTTACTGTCATGCGTGGAGCTGTACTCCCTCGTATTTTTTGCGGAACCATCTGCTGTAATCAAATTTAAATTCGGAAAGGAGCCTCCCATGAAAACCAAGCTTGCCTTCAACCCCTATCTCCCCAGCTGGGAATACGTCCCCGATGCCGAACCGCATATCGTAGGCGATCGCGTCTATATCTACGGTTCGCATGACCTGTTCAACGGCATCAATTTCTGTCTCGGCGACTATGTTTGCTGGTCGGCTCCGGTGGACGATCTCGGTAACTGGACCTATCACGGCTGCATCTATCAGCGCGAACAGGATCCCGCCGCGCCCAAGATCCGTGTCACAAACGGGCTTGCCGCGCCCGATATGGTGGTCGGCGATGACGGCAGGTACTATCTCTACTATTTCATGGGCGGCACCAAGATGATCTCCGTCGCCGTGTGCGACGAGCCTGCCGGCAAGTACGAGTTTTACGGCTATGTCAAGTATCAGGACGGTACGCCGATCGGCAAGCGAAACGAACCGTTTCAGTTCGATCCGGGCTGCCTCAAGGACGACGACGGCCGACTGTATCTCTATACCGGCTTTGCGTTCGGCGGCAATCCGATTCTGCTCGACGGTTCGCAGCCGACCAAAAAAGGTCCGATGTTCTTCGAGCTTGACCCGAAGGATATGCTGACCGTCATCTCCGGCGACGAGCTCCGCTATATCGGCGTTCTGACCGGCGAAGAGGCCAAAGGCACCGCATACGAACAGCAGCCGTTTGGCGAAGCAAGCTCGATGCGTAAGTTCAACGGAAAATACTACTTCATTTATAGTTCTTTGAACAGCCACAACCTCTGTTATGCGGTCTCCGACTATCCCGATCGCGGGTTCGAATACGGCGGAATTCTTGTTTCCTGCGGCGATATCGGTCTCGAAGGCGTTCCGGATGCGGCGCATGCCAGAATGTGTACCGGCAACACGCACGGCTCCTTGATTGAGATCGACGGCAAATACTATATCTTCTATCACCGGCACTCGAACCGCAAACAGTCTTCGCGCCAAGCTTGTGCGGAGCAGATCCGCTTTGAAGACGGTAAGTTCTATCAGGCGGAAATGACCTCCTGCGGCTTGAACGGCGCTCCTCTGCCCGGCAAAGGCTCTTATCCCACCTACATTGCCTGCAACGTCTACGGCAGAAACGGTACCCGCTTCCTTTCCATGATCAAGTATCCGAAGGGCGCCGATCCGTTCATTACACAGCACGGAAAAGACCGTGAAGAGGGCGAGGATCAGTATATCTCCAACTTCTGCACGGGATGCACCGTCGGATTCAAATACTTTGATTTGCGCAATACAAAGACGATTACCCTGCATCTGCAGGGGTACGGAACCGGCTGCGAAGTCACGATTCGCAACAAAGAGCGCGGCAATGTAATTTGCCGTATCCCGGTCGAGACCGCGCTCGAGCCCAAGACCTTCGTCGGCACCCTGCCCGAGGGTCTCTCCGAGAAGGAAGCGCTGTACTTCTCAATCGAAGGTAAGGGCGGCACGTACGACTTCACCGCATTTGATCTCGCATAAGGCAATCCTTCGTTTCTTTCCCCTATGGATAAGAGGCTGCTTTTGCAGCCTCTTATTTTATTCTTGTTTTGTTCGCTCATTCAGTTGTTTCACCTTGGCACGCCAGGCAAAATATTGTGCCAGCCAGATCGCAAGAAAGAGCCCGATAAACATCGCCGCATATTGCAAAAGCCCGACAAGGGAATGGTTCATCCAGTGCAGCAGATAGGCAATTGGGAGTCCCGTTCCCGCGACGATCGCAAAGTAAACGCCGGTTTGCGCAGCAAGGCTCCAATCCGTATCCCAGACGACCGACCCAGCGGCGCACGCCGCGCCGTAGATGCCGCACAGGAAGGTTTGCAGTGCCACCGCGCCGAGTTCGGAACCGACGGCTTCCATCAGCGCCGGTACGCAGGGTGAGAAACGTCCTTCGGGCGCAAAGGCCAGGTTGGACAGCAGCAAAATGAATTGTCCGATCGTGATGCCGATCGGAAATCCGATCAATGCACGCCGTATCATCTTCTTTTTCATATTCTTCTCCTCTCTTACAATCCCAGGATGGCTTTGATTTTTCCGACGTATCGCCGCGAAACGAAGGTCTCGGTTCCGTCCTTTAAGCGGACGCAGATCGTCCCTGCCAGGCTCAGGTCAAAGTTTTTCGCCTGTCGGATCGAAATTATCTCCGATTGAGAGATCCGCACAAAGCGCCGCGGATCCAACCGTCGTTCCCAATCGTACAGCGGCCCGCGGAGCGTATACGTTCCGTTCTCCGTCACAGCAAGAACGCGGCCGTTCTCCGCATAGACGCGGATCAGTGAATCCGGGTCCAGCACCGTGGCTCCACCCTCTGAAAACCCGATCAGCGGCGCGGAGCCCCCTGCGCCGATCCGATCGAGCAGCGACCGAACCTCGTCGTCCATCCGTTCGGCAACGACGATCACGCGCGTCTCGGCACAGTCCCGTTCGATTCTGACTTCTACTTGCATGATTCGTTCCTCCTTTGCATGTCCAAAGCATACCGTAGGATTTCCGTTTTGTCCACAGCATTCCGATAAGCGGTCGTTTCCGGCCGATAAGCGGCAGCGAAATGTTACCGAAATGTAATTTCTTTTTTCAAGAAGCCGATGTTCATACTTTTATGACGTTTTGGACACAACCGCCTGCTACAATGGACAGTACCCGGTTGAAAGGAGAACTTGCCATGAAACGATTCCGGTCTCTGCCGATCCTGCTATGCTGCATACTCCTGATTGCCTGCGTGCCGACGCCGGAAGAAGAGATTGTCGTGCAGAAGGATTTTGACCGCATGATTGCGCAGGCGAACGAAACGCCATCGAACGCTGCGGACGACCCCGGCGAACTGCCGAAAAACGGCGATCACGTCTTTGAAACGTTCACCGGTCGGTCGGATGCATTCAAGGTAACAATCGACGCGGATGTGTTCATGCCCGAAGCGCCGCTTCCGATCGTGCGCGTCAAGCCCGGTGAGTTCAACCCGGAAAACCTGCAGCCGTTCTTTGAAACGTTGACAAAGGGCGAAGAATTTTATTTAAAGAAAGAGTTGGCTTCCAAAGAATACTTGGAAAAGCTGATTGCCGAAATGCAGGCGGAGGTTGATGCCGGGCTTCCCTCTATGGACAGAGACGGATTATCGGATGCTGACGTTCAGAAAGAGTTCGAGTCATGGAATCAAGAGATTGCGCGTTTGAAAAAGCGTTGGGAGCAGGCGTCGGACGGTCCCGGAACGCCTGTGAGGCGGCTTTCCGATGTGGATTGGGAGAGCATTCCGACCTATTTGGGATGGGATTTGACGACACTCGATGAACAAGCAATCTTCTCCTTCCGTCAAAATGCGATGGTTCGGGAGGGCGATTATGTGATCCCGTATCTTCAGAGTTCGTTATATTACGGCAATAAGAACCGCGAGCCGCAGACGAAATCGAGAACGTTTCAACGGTATGCCGACGTAACCGGGCAGGCGGAGATTCCCCGCGGATCGGGTCTTACTCTGTCGCCGATGGAGGCGCAGGCGGAAGCGGAACGGCAGATCGAAACAATCGGAATCAAGGATATGGCGGTAGATCGGGTCTATCTCATGCAGGAAACGGTGTTGAGCAACGGTACGGACGGATACCGCATCAACGAGAAGCTGCCAAAGGATTACGAATACCAATATCTCTACGAGATTCGTTTCTGCCGCAGCGTGAACGGAATATCCGTTGCGATGCCGTCCTATTTCGGGGCTTCCTCCGAGCTAAGCGAACTGCAATACGCACCGGTATGGTCGTATGAAGAACTGTATGTTCGTCTCGGCAACAACGGCGTTTGCGCGTTCTGGTACCAAGCGCCGCTCGAGACGGTGGAAACGGTTGTAGAAAACGCCGCGCTGAAGCCATTTTCCGAAATTCTGGAAACTGCACGGAAAATGCTGCCTATTTTCTATGAAGAACGACTCTCCTCTCCGTACCGCTACCGTGAAATGGAATTCACCATTGACCGGATCACGCTGTCGCTGCAGCGCGTGATGGAGCAGGACAATCTGAACTTTGGGCTGTTGGTACCGGTCTGGTGCTTCTGGGGAAGCGACCGCCATGTGGAAAGCGACGGATCGGTTGCCGTCAACGAATTTACCTCCGAATACGGCGATCCGTGCGGCTATCTTCCGCTGCTTTGTATCAATGCCGTCAACGGCACCGTGATTGACCCGACGAAAGGATTCTGAGTTATGAAAAAACAAATTCTTCTGATCCTATTTTCTTCCCTTTTGCTGCTTGCCTGCGTCCCGACGCCGGAGGAGGATGCCGTCAAGCAAAAGGATACGAATGTGCTGATCGATACAGTATTGAGCGAGCAAACGCAGGCCAATGCGGACAATCTGCCTGCGTCAGTGAACGAGCAGTTTCCGGAGCGGTTTCAATGTGATACACATACGAACATCAAGAACGTCCATATCGTTGCAGACGTACCGCTTCGCGTATTTTCGGACAGCGGGTTCCCGCTGATCCGCGTGGAGCGCACCGGTATCGACGTAAAGGACCAGTATGAAATGCTCAAGCGCTGCTTCGGAACCGATCAGCTGTATATCTGGCGGGAGCGACGGCTCACCAAGAAGGAGGTCGCGGAGCGCATCGTAACGTTGCTGGAATGGGAAGCGACCGTAGAACAGCGGCATAAAGAATGGGACGGCACCGAAGAGGATTGGGAATTTCTTGAGAATCAGGTTCACAATGAGCTCGAAGAGCTGCAGGAGCAGTTTCGTACGATGACCGATGATGAGGAGCAGGCACCGTTTGTAAAATGGGCCGGTTCACCGTGTCCCGCGGGCGAGGTGTATTACATCGTAGCCGATCCGTACGAAACCGGTAATACAATTCCTCCGTATGATCTTGCCGTTGCGCACGTCGAGACAAATCAGCCGTATCCGTCTGTCGAATACAGCAATATGTGGCGGGACACGCCGGTCATCGAGACGCTCAAGGATATCTCCGAGTGCACAAAACGCATTCCCAAAGAGGAGTATCATTTGAAGCAGAACAGCGCGACGATCAGCGCGCAGGACGCGATCGACAAGGCAATGCAGATTGTAGACGGTTTCGGAACCTTCGATGTCATCGATGTGCAATGGAGCAACGACGCAGATCAGGATGGGGACGCCCGAGGTGAGGTGCATCACTGGTTCTACACTGTGCGGCTTTCGCGCGTTTATGAAGGTGCGTGCACAACGACCTGTTCCATGTGGTGTTCCAATTGGGAAGATGATAACGCCGAGGAACAGCAGGACTACTTTATCGCAAACTGGAGCGACGAGGTAATCCGGGCCCTCGTCGACCGCGACGGAACGCTTCTTGGCTTTGATTGGAGAGGCAAGCTGAACCCAACTGAGGTGCTCGCTGCGAATACCCCGCTGCTTTCCTATGACGAGATTACAGAGATTCTCAAGGCGCAGGTAAATCGCGTCTTTTCCTGGGACGATCATCAGGACGGAACGCTTGTGATCGACGACGTACAGCTTGGGCTGATGCGCATCCGCGAGAAAAACAATATGGAATCGGGTCTGCTTGTGCCCGTTTGGTACTTCACCGG
>ONLX01000042.1 GCA_900318765.1 uncultured Eubacteriales bacterium | reverse complement strand
TCCCATGATGCTACGCGACTATGTTCACTAATCTCAAATTGTCGTGCCGCCTCGCGGTAACTTAATCCTTCTTTCCGCATGGTTTCTACAACCATCTGTTTGAATTCGCCCGTATACTTCTTCTTTGGTATTCCTTTTGGCATATTAAATCACCCCACTTGTTAAACATTATATCACATGTCTAACAAATGGGGTGCAGTTCAGTGACAGCCTCTGTTTTTCAATCGAGATCAGTTGTTCAGTTCGTCTAAGAGATCGGACAGCTCCTTGACGGATTCGGCAAACACCTGCATTGCAGCCTTGACCGGTTCGGGAGTCGTCAGATCGACGCCGCCGACCTTCAGCTCGTTCATGGCATAGTCGCTGCCGCCGAGCGTCAGGAACTTCAAATAGCCCGCATTGTCGCCGGTTTCGACCAGGTGATTCGCGATCGACACCGCGCTCGAGAAGCCTGTGGCATACTGGTACACATAGAAGGCTGTGTAGAAATGCGGAATGTACGACCATTCATACTGAATTTCTTCCGGAACGTCCGCGCCGGCATAGTACAGCTCGCACAGGGAACGATACGTTTCGTTCAGAACCTGCGCGGTCAGCGGTGTACCGGCCTGATACAGATCGTGCGCCTTGCGCTCGAACTCGGCAAACAGTGTTTGACGGAAGACGGTCGTGCGGAATCCTTCCAGGAAGTGATTCAGAATATACGCGCGGCGCGCCTTGTCGGTCTCGGTTTTTAAGAGGTATTTTGTGAGGAGCACTTCGTTGACCGTGGACGCAACCTCCGCGACAAAGATCCGATAGTCGTGGTTCAGATAATCCTGCGTCGTATCGGAAAAATAGGAGTGCATCGAATGCCCGAGCTCATGCGCGACGGTAAATACATCGTCGAGCGTGTCGGTATAGTTCAGAAGCACATACGGATGCACGCCGAACACGCCCATGCTGAACGCACCGCTGCGCTTCCCCTTGTTTTCATACACATCCATCCACCGCTCGGAGAATGCGCGATCAAGCAGCTTCTGGTACTCTTCGCCGAGCGGCAGCGTTGCGGCTTTGATGAGCGCTTTGCTGTCCTCAAACGGGATTTTGAAATCCACATCCGCCACCATCGGGCAATACAGGTCGAACATATCGAGCTTCTCGAGCTTCAGCGCTTTTTTGCGAAGCGCAAGGTAGGCACGCATGGTCGGCAGGCTTTCATGGACGGCTTCAATCAGGCTGTCGTAAACGGAGACCGGGACGTTTGTGCCGAACAATGCAGCCTCGCATGCGCTCTTGTGTCCGCGCACATCGGAATAAAACGTGTCCATTTTCACGTTGCCCGCGTACATCGCCGCAAACGTGTTGTTGAATTTGCCATACGTGCCGAACATCGCTTTGAACGCTTCCTCGCGCACTGCGCACACCGGGCTCTCGCGGAACATTCCGAAATTGCCGGAGGAGAGCTGCACTTCGTTGCCGTTCTCATCGTGTACCTTCGGCAGAACCAGATCGACGTTTGTCAGCATCTCATAGGCATCGGACGGCGCCTGTGAAACATCGCCGAGCCGCGCAAGCATCTGTTCCCGTGCCTTGTCGAGACTGTGCGCGCGAGAACGCGTAATGTCGTCCACAAAATGCCGGTATGTCTTCATCTCCTCGGGGGCGAGGAACTCCTTTAGCGTCTCTTCCGGAATCTCTAAGATTTCCGGTTCCAGGAACGAAACAGCCATGCTGAACTGCACGTACAGATTCGTCGCCTTTCCGTCCATTTCCTGATGCTTCGGGTCGCCGCCGTCCGCCGCGCGGTGCAGACTTGCGTATTCATACACGCGCTCCACGCGTTCCATTACCGCCATCATCGCATTGATGCCGCTGCGGAAGGCTTCCCGGCTATTGCCGAGCGTGCCTTCGATCGCCGCAAGCTTCGGAATCTCTGCCATGACCGCGTTCAGCTCGGCTTCCCAGGCTTCATCGTTGGGATAGATCGGTGTAAAATCCCATTGGTATTTCGGATCAAACTCGTTTCTTGCTTTCATTTGGGTACTCCTTTGTTCGCTCTTAAATTGTATTATATACCTTTTTGAAGGGTTTGTCTATCCATAATTCCGATTCGCTGCTTCGGAAACGATAACGAAAAATTGAATATCGGTTCGAAAAGTATACGGTATTTTATCGATTCTACTCCGAGTAGAGCGCTTTTTTCGGCGGGTAGAGCGGAAGAATTTTGCTCTACCGCATCCGAAACGCCCGGTAGCGCCAAAATCAGGGGACGTAGATTGACGGGGGATGGAGCGGACGGTATGATGAGGGCAAACACAAGAAGACGGGATTTCCGTCAGAGCAAGGAGGCTCCCATGCGATTTGCGGTCGTAACGGATACATCGGGAAATTTGCAGAACCAACAGATCCAGGAATATGGCTTAACGGTGATTCCGTTTCTGTATGCCTATGACGGCAAGGAACACACCTGCCTGGATTCGGAAACGTTTGACGGAGAAGCCTATTATAAAATGCTGAAGACGACGCCGGTCACGACGTCGCAGATCAATCCGCAGACGTACGCGGATACGTTCCTTCCGTTTCTGAAAGAGGGGCGTGACGTGCTGTATGTGAGCATGTCGTCCGGCATTTCCGGCTCATGCCAGAGCGCGGCGATCGGCGCCGAGCTTGCCTTGGAGGAATTTCCGGATCGGAAGATCGAGATCGTCGATACGCGCGGTGCATCGCTCGGAGAAGGCTTGCTGGCCATCAAAGCGGCCGAGCTTCGCGATCGGGATATGGATGTTTCCACGGCGGCGAAGGAGCTCAGGAAGCGTGCCGAACGGCTGTTCAACGTCTTCACAGTGGACGATCTGATGTTTTTGCGGCGCGGCGGGCGGCTCTGCAATCTGGCAGCGGTCGTCGGAACCGTCCTGCACATCAAGCCGATTCTGAAGGGCGATCCGGAAGGGAGAATCGTTGCGTTCGGGAAGGTGCGCGGCAGAAAGCATTCGATCGAAGCGCTCGCGCAGCAGTACGAAAAGCTCGTGGTTTCGCCCGAAACGCAGACGATCGGCATTGCGCATGCGGCGTGCCGCAGTGATGCCGAATACCTGATGTCGCTGATCAAAAAGCTGCGTCCGCCGAAAAACGTTCTGCTTGTGGATTATGAGCCGGTCACGGGTGCGCACGTCGGTCCGGGAGCGCTCGCACTGTTTTTTGAAAGCAAGCCGGGTGTACGCGCGATTCCGGTTCTGTAACCCCGTTGAACGATCTTGGGAGAATCGCTTTTTGGCGATTCTCTTTTTTGAAAAAATGTGTCCAAAAGGTCACGAATGTATGAAAAAACATCAAAGCCACTTGCGAAAAGGAAGATGCATGGTACAATAGGAAAGGACGTTCAAAAACAACGTTCAAAACCGGAAAAAAGACAGTTGCCGTTTTTTGACGGATTTGGTATAATCACAATATGGCGAGTCCCTATACCGACCGTTCGCATCGGGAGAGTCCGGTGGATTACCTGAACAATCGCAAGAGCACATCCGCGCAAAAACAAGCGTCGGAGGCGACCCGGCAGGTTCCCAAACCCACCACGGCTGTAACCGCCCGTACTTCTTCGGGCAGCAGAACGAAGCGTCGGAACAATAAAAGAAGGAAACAACAGCGCACCCTCTTGTTTGCGGTGCTGTTTTTGCTGTTTGCTGTTGTCATCCTTGTTACGTCCGTTGTGATCGCGCTGCGGCTTTCGAAGAACGGAACCGGATGCGCGGCGGTTCCTGCCGCGTCCGCTCTGCCGACGGCTTTGCCGACCGCTGTGGCTGCGACTCCGGAACCGGTGACGGATGCAACGGTGATTCAGAAGAATATCACGATCAACGGCGTTGCCGTGCAGGGGAAGACGGTTGCGGCGGCGCGCACCGCCGTGGAACAGGCCATCGAGGAGCAGATGAGGAACCTTGCCGTCACCGTCGCGTACGGGCAATATTCCATGGTGCTGACGGCGGAGAAGATCGGCATGTTCTACGATCCGGATGCGCTCGATCGTACGCTGGAGGAAGCAGCGCAGCTGCAGGATGCGGCTACGCTCGTTGTTCCGCTTGAGCATGATGAGGCCCTGCTTCGCACGTCGCTTTCCGAATTGAATGACCAACTTCCGAACCATGCGCAGAACGCTGAAGCGCGTGTGCTTTGGCGGGAGAACAAGATCAAATCCAGCGGGGAAGTTTATCTGCAGCCGTATTTTGATTTTGTCGAAGGCGTCAACGGAATGGCGGTTGATTCGCAAAGCGTGCTCGAACAGGTCGAAGAAGCGCTGACTTCGGGTAATTTCAATGCAGAGATTCGACCGGAGGTTACGATCTCCGAACCGCCGGTTACGGTTGCAACGCTCAAGGAGCAGTATTCGCTGCGCGGTTCGTTTGTTACAACGTATCGGTTCCGCGGAACGAGCAGCATGGATGAGACGTCCGTTTTAAACTGCGAGAGCCGCGATACGAACATCTCAAAAGCCGTGAATCTGATGCGCGTCATCGAGCTGAATCCCGGGCAGACTTTCAGTTACAACAAGGCCACCGGCAGTCGTACCGAAAAGAACGGTTGGGCGCTTGCAAACGCAATCTATCAGGGCTCGCATCGGCCGGAGCCGGGCGGCGGCGTCTGTCAGCTTTCGACGACGATGTACAACGCGCTCCTGCTGGCGAATGTGAAGATCACGGCACGGCGCGCGCACTCGATGCAGGTCGATTACGTACCGGATGGATGGGATGCCACCGTTGATGACGGGCATATCGATTTCAAGTTTCAGAACAACACCGGCAGCAAGCTGTTCGTGTTCTGCTATATCACGAGAAACGCCGAAAGCAGCCGCAAGAAGGATATCCATGTGGAGGTTTACGGAAAGGCCTTCCCGGAAGGGACCGAGTATCGCAAGCGGACCGAGCTTGTAGAGATCCTGCCGATCGAAGAGGAGATCATCAAGGATAAGACGATGTATGTCGGGGATAAGCAAATCATCGACCGCGTCGGCAAAGAGGGTAAGATTGTCAACACGTTCATCGATTGCTACGTGAACGGCAAACTCGATAAGACGGTCTATTCCACGACCACGACCTATGAGATGATTACCAAGCAGATTCGTGTCGGTACGCGTCCGGATCCGACCGTTGCCCCGACCGCAACGCCAAAAGCTACGCCCGAGCCGACCGATTCCGGCGAGTTCTGGGAATGATGAGAAGCAGCCGGATCCGCTGCAATGAATAAAGGAAATCGTTTTTGCACAGTTCGTTTTTGAACGACTGTGCTTTTTCGTTGCATCCAAGGGGGATCCGTGATAAGATACAGGCAAATTCCAAGCAACGCGTAAATTATGAAAAAAACCCTTACGAAAGGTCTTGCATGTGACGCTGCGTCATGTTGTACCATGTACGGCGAAAGGAGGTGAAGGCTATGTCTCAGTATACGACGGGAGAGCTTGCGAAGCTCTGCGGTGTTACCGTCCGAACCGTTCAGTATTACGATTCCAGAGGCATCCTGATCCCGAGTCAGCTTTCCGAAGGAGGGCGCAGGCTCTATTCGGAGGACGATCTGAAGCGTATGAAGCTCATCTGCTTTTTGCGAGACCTGGATCTTTCCATCGACGCGATCTCACAGATTCTGAAGGAAGCGCATCCCGAAAACGTCATTTCGCTGCTGATCGAACAGCAGGAGCAAGTACTTTCGGAGGAAATCTCCGATAAGCGGGAAAAACTGGAAAAGCTGCGCGAATTGAAGAATGGACTGAAAACCCGGGAAGCTTTCTCACTCGAATCCATCGGTGACATAGCCGTATCTATGGAAGGGAAGAAGAAACTGCAAAAAATGCGCAGGATGATGCTCCTGACCGGAATCCCGGTCACGGCGCTGCAATGGGTTTCCATCATGATCTGGATCTGCAAAGGCATCTGGTGGCCGTTCGGCCTTTGGGCATTCGTGGCTGTTGTCTGGGGAATCTTGATCAGCAGATATTACTTTCGACATGTGAAATACATCTGCCCGGAATGTCACGAGGTATTCAAACCGACCCTGCGGGAAGCCTTCTGGGCAGCGCATACGCCAAACACGCGCAAACTGACCTGCACCGCGTGCGGACACAAAGGGTTCTGCGTGGAGGTTTGGGGAGGTGACAAAGTATGACGGAGTTTGATCAAATTGTCATCGGAAAAGCCAGCGTTCCGTCGCTGATTCTGACAATTCTTTTCATGACGGCGATTCCTGTGGTTGGATTTCTTTTCTGGCGCAGAAAGAACAGGGAACGAACGCATCTTGGCTATTGCATTGCCGGAGCGATCGGGTTCATCGTTTCTGCCCGCGTGCTGGAATTGGGCGTGCATTATTTCTGCATTCTTGCAGAGAATCCTGTGTCCCGGTTCATCAACGGAAACACCGTTGCCTATGTCGTTTACGGATGCAGCATGGCAGGCATTTTTGAGGAATGCGGGCGGTATGTGATTCTGAAGTACATTCTGAAAAAGAACCGCACATGGGAAAATGCGGTTCTGTACGGAATCGGGCATGGCGGAATTGAAATCCTGACAGCAGTCTTGCCGTTGATCGTAACCTATCTTGTCATTGCCATACTGTTTTCCGCGGGGAATACGGAACAGGCCCTTCGGACATTGCAAATCACGGAGGAAACCGCGGCCGCCGCGCTTCCGACCGTTCAGACCGTCGCCGCATTCGATTACGCAGCGATGGCGTTGAACGTTTTGGAACGGTTGCTTGCAATGATCGTTCATATCGGGTTTTCGGTTCTTGTTTTCTACGGAATTCAAAACGACCGAAAGGGCTGCCTGCCGTTGGCAATTCTTCTGCATATGCTGGTCGATACCTTCGCCGGCCTGTATCAAAGAGGCGTCCTGCCGTTATGGTCGGTCGAGGTCTGGGGCGCTGTTTGGACGGCGGTCATTGCTTGGATTGCCATTCGACTTTGTAGAAAGATGAACGAACAAGCGATCGGATCCGCTTGGGAACAGGTCTGATCCGGCTCCTTTGCGACAGTCTCCCAAAAAACGAACAAACCACCCGAAAAACCGGGTGGTTCGTTTTTGCGTTTACATTTCAAGATTTGCGGCGGTGCGGGGGAAGGGCAGAACGTCGCGGATGTTTTGCATACCGGTGACGTACATGACGATGCGCTCGAATCCGAGCCCGAACCCGGCATGCTTGACCCCGCCGTACTTGCGGAGATCGAGGAACCATTGGTATTCGCTCATATCCATCCCAAGCTCCTTGCAGCGCGCATCGAGCACGTCATACCGTTCCTCGCGTTGGCTTCCGCCGACGATTTCGCCCACGCCCGGCACAAGCAAATCGCAAGCCGCAACAGTTTTTCCGTCGTCGTTGATGCGCATATAGAACGACTTGATCTCTTTGGGATAGTCGGTCAAGAACATCGGCTTTCCGAACACCTGCTCGGTCAGATACCGTTCATGCTCGGACTGCAGATCCGTGCCCCATTCAACCGGGTATTCAAACTTCTGGCCGCTCTTTTGCAGAATCTCAATCGCCTCGGTGTAGGAGAGACGGCCGAACTCGTTGTCCACAACGTTGTGCAGCCGGTCGAGCAGCCCCTGATCGATGTGCTGATTGAAGAATTCCATCTCCGCGGGGCAGCGATCGAGCACAGCCTGAATGATGTATTTGACCATGGCTTCGGCGACTTCCATATCGCCTTCGAGATCGCAGAACGCCATCTCCGGCTCAATCATCCAGAATTCACTTGCATGACGCGCGGTGAAGCTGTATTCGGCACGGAACGTCGGTCCGAACGTATAGATATCGCGGAAGGCGAGCGCAAACGCTTCGCCGTACAATTGTCCGGAACCGCTCAGATGCACGGGCTTTTTGAAAAAGTCCTGCGAGTAATCCACTTTTCCGTCCTCGGTACGCGGCAGGTTCTCGAGGTCAAGCGTGGTCACCTGGAACATCTCACCGCGGCCTTCGCAGTCCGCGTTGGTCAGGATCGGCGTATGGACATAAACGAATCCGCGATCCTGGAAGAACTCGTGAATCGCCGCGGCAACAACCGAACGGACGCGGAACGTGGCCAAAAACGTATTCGTGCGCGGACGCAGCGTCTGCATCGTGCGGAGATACTCCAGCGTATGGCGCTTCTTCTGCATCGGGTAGTCCGAAGGGCAGGTTCCCTCGATCGCAATTTCATCCGCGTGGATTTCAAACGGCTGCGGGGCATCCGGCGTCAGAACGAGCGTACCGTGAACAACAATGGCACAGCCTGTCGTCAGACCGGCGCCGAGGTTGCGATCGTCATGCGCAAAAACGATCTGGACGGGCTTGAACGTCGTCCCGTCGTTCAGAGCGATAAATCCGAATGCCTTGCCGACGCGAACGGTCTTAACCCATCCGCAGACGGTGATTTCTCCGACAAAAGTTTCCGGTGCTTTCTGCACGTCACGCAGTTTCAGTAATTGCATACGATCCTCCGAAGTCAAAACGAATACAGAGATTATACCATATTTTGGCGCGATTGCAAGCGTTGATTGCGCTTCGACCGGGATCCCGGGAAAAATCCCGGAAAAAAACGGTTGAACCGGTTCCGTCATTCTGGTATACTATGCCGAAAGACGGAGGAAGTATCAACATGTTTTCTTTTTTCCGGCGGCAGAAGCCGCCCTATGAGCAAACCGACACGATTCTTTGGCAAGATACCTGGCGCAGCCTCGTTCCGCCCGAATGCAGAAACGTTCCCGTCACCTGGAACGGAAAA
This sequence comes from uncultured Eubacteriales bacterium, assembly GCA_900318765.1. Lineage (GTDB taxonomy): Bacteria > Bacillota > Clostridia > Christensenellales > CAG-138 > UBA3792. Next base: position 12,730 of record ONLX01000042.1, on the reverse strand, counting down.
ACGATCGAAGCCTATATCCTCGTGAACCATTTTGCCGTCATGCTGCAGGACGGTCTTTTGATGGAGGAAGCGTTCTTCGATGTGTGCGAACATCTGCAAAAAGCCGGGTACCATGTCGTGTGGCTGATGCGATGCACGCAGGACGTTTACAACGGATATCTGAAGCGCGGGCGGCAGAGCGGAGAGGTCACATTCTGGAAATGGAACAGTCCGACGACCAACTTCGGTCGTTGGATCACCGATAATCGGGAAGCGACGATTCTTCTGCAGCATACCGAGCTGGGTGACGGCCCAATCGCATCGTGCGCAGATCCGATACTCGGCCGCGTGATTTGGGCAACGAGCGACGACCCGACCCGCATGGTTCCGAAGTTTACCGAGTTTCAGACCGTTCCGCTCCCGGCGTCCCCGAAGGATCTTTTGCGGTGGCTTAACGGCGAGTCGCTTCAGAGCATTTCTCAAAATCGATAAACAACCGATCCCTCGGCAGAGCAGCCGAGGGATCTTGAATTCATCTTTTCTTGTTTATGGCCGATCGCTTCGACAAAGCAGATAATCGGTCGAAACGCCGTAGTAATCCGCAAGCCGAAGCAGATGACGGATCGGCAGCTCGCTTGCGCCGCGTTCGTAACGCGCATACATTGTCTGCGAAGTACCGAGATATGCGGCGATTGCCGACTGCGTAAGATCATGGTCTTCCCGTAAATCCCGAAGCCGTTTTTGATAGTCCATCCATGTTCATCTCCCCTCTGAAGTCAGCATACAACAGTAAAAATCTTTACTATTGACTTTAGTAAATATATTTACTAAAATAAAGGGAGAATCTTTGAAGACGGAGCAGGGCGAATGAAACGAAAAACGGGGTATTGCGTCGATTGCGGCGGTTGGATCGGTACAGACTTGGGAGACGGATTTCTCTGTGCAAGTTGTAAAAACCGGCAGGCAGAGGGCGAGCGGCTCCTGAACGAACGGCGCTATGCGGAGGCGGAAGCCCTGCTGGAAAGTGTGGTTCGGGACGGACCGCAGCGCGCGCTTCCCTATGCGCTGTTGATTGACGCAATCACCAAAAATTGGTCAGCGGATGGGATTCTGAACGCAAATCGCATGGCGCGGGCAGAACGTTTGTGCGAAGGCATGAAAGCTTTCACGGAGGAAAAGGACCGTTTGCTCTATATCTCCACGCGGACAAAGCTGAATCTCGTGAGCGGGATAGCCCGTCCTGATCGGTAAAGAAAAAACCGGCAGCCGCTTGTACAGAACGGTTGCCGGATTGCTTTTTTGGGCTCTTACGCGAACTTTCGATAGATCGCTTCGATTGCGCGTTCAAAGTCGCGCTGTTCCACGCCGATGATGACATTCATCTCGCTGCTGCCCTGGTCGATGATGCGTACGTTCACATCCGCGTCGGCAAGGGCGGAGAAGATCTTGGCAGCGGTACCGCGGCTGCGGACCATGCCGATGCCAACCGTGGCGATCAGAGCGATACAGCTTGCGATTTCAACGGTATCCGGGATGCACTCGGCCATGATATCGTGATAAATCGCATCCATTTTCCCGCGCAGCTGCGCGTCGGAGGAGACGATGCTCATCGTGTCGATGCCGCAGGGCATACATTCGACGGAAACGTTGTACCGCGCAAAGACGCTGCAGACCCGGTAGGCGAACCCCGGTTCGGAGTTCATATTGTCCTTTTGCAGAGTGATAACCGTGAAGCCGCGGCTCCCGGCAACGCCGGTCAGCGGACAATCCCGATCCGGAGAAGCCATCACGTCCGGCACGATCATCGTGCCGTGCACTTCGGGTCGATTCGTATTGCGAACGTTGATCGGGATGCGCGCCTTGCGCACCGGGAAGATGGAATCCTCATGCAGCACGGTCGCGCCCATATAGCTGAGCTCGCGCAGCTCTGAATACGTTACGGTTTCGATGACCTTTGCGTCCGGAACAATCCGAGGATCCGCCATCAAAAATCCGTCCACATCCGTCCAGTTCTCATACAGGTCCGATTCGGTCGCGCGGGCGATGATTGCGCCCGTAATATCGCTGCCCCCGCGGGAGAAGGTGCGAACGCTCCCGTCGCGCCGCTTGCCGTAGAATCCGGGAATCACAACCCGGTCCAACTTTTTCAGCATCCGCGTCCGTGCCTGCGTCGTCTCGTCGTCATATGTGCCGTCATCATGGAAGCAGATCAGTTCGGACGCATCCACAAACCGATAGCCGAGGTAGTCGGCCATCAGGAGCGCGTTCAGATATTCTCCGCGGCTTGCCGCATAGTCCGGGCTCGCGCCGTTTTCAATGATGTGGTAAATGTCGGACAGCTCGGATTCAAGATCGACTTTCAGATTCAGTTTGTCACGAATCTGCAGGTACCTGCGCCGAATTCGGCCGAAGACCTGATCGAAAGGTGCGCCGCCCTGCGCGAGCTGCTGACACTCGTAAAGCAGGTCGGTAATCTTATCGTCGCCTTTGTAACGCTTGCCGGGCGCGCTGACCACTACGTAGCGGCGCGAGTCATCGGCAAGAATGATGTTCTTTACTTTTTGAAACTGGGTGGCGTCGGCAAGTGAGCTTCCGCCGAATTTTACGGTTTTGTACATAAACAGTCCTCGCGGGGAATGGTTGCGAAATGGTTACGGTTCGATTTTGCGGCACTCCAGATAGTAGCGTTTCTCGTTTGCTTCGCCCATGGAGAAGGTCTTGCGCGGGAGCGCACCATCGAAGACAACGGTCGGAAACAGCTCGCTCTTTTGCATCGCCGGGAGCAGAAAGCCCATGGCATCCGTTTTTTCGGAAAGCTCCCGGACCACGTCCGCCCCGTGAATATAATCCACTTCCGCATCGGGATGCTCGTTCAAGAGCGCATCGATTGCGTTCTGCAGCGTACCGACGGCAAGCTGATGCACAGGCGTCTGCACGGTGATCGCCCCAAACCGATCGCCGGTATAAAACGGAATCACGTGCGTTTTGCCGCCCGAAGCGTTCGCTTCGGCACCGTAGGTTACGGTGGCATTGCCGTTTTGCGCCTGCATCGTCCGAACGAGCGCTTCAATGCCCTCGATGCCGCCGAGACCGAATACCACGCGATGAATCGGTTCAAAAACGATGCCCGTGTCGTGCACGTTTTCGATCTCTACGAGCGCATAGCGGGCCGGATGCACGGCTTGTTCCTCTTCGGAAAGCGTTGCTTTGATCTGTTCCCAATTGGCTTTTGCGGTTGCAAAGCTGTGGTTCCCGTCGCCCATCGCAAAGAGCAACGGCGCATGATCGCCGTATTGTTTTTGGAACGATTCCGGATCGGTCAAAGCGGCAAGCGCGTCCAAAACGCCTTGAATGTCCTTCGGATCATCCACGAACCAACCCGTGATATGTCCGCCGCCGAGCATCAGATCGGTGTCATACAGCGTTTGCAGCGCATCCGCCTTGGCAAGCAGCGGCTCAATCACCGTTCTAAACGGATCGTCGATCAAAACGAGGATATGCGGCAGCTCAACAGGCGCTCCAGAGCGGATTCGCAGCCGCGGGGGAATGCGTGATACGATCGTTCCTTCGGTTGCGCGGATCAGCGTCGTCGACCCCTTGTTGTAATCGTAGCAGTCAAGATCAAGTGCCAACACGAGCCCTGTGCGCGTATTGCCTGCGGCAGAGCGACGCACGAGAACGAATCCTTCGGGCAGCTCGCGCAAGATGCCCGCATCGAGATACTCCCGCATTTTTTTTCGAATCCGGGCGATGCGCTCCGGCTCATCGGGGCTGCCCAGGTACGCTTCGGGCAGAATCAGGTCGAGCGTGGACGGCGCGTCGCCGATATATGCGCGTGCCTGCTGCCAGTATTCGGGTTGCGAGGTAAACTGATCGCACGCCACAACCGCCCATTTGGAGAAGTCCGTTCCCTTGGGAGGAAGCATCACTTTCGGCACCAGAACGCCGACGTTGTTTTCATACATGGTCTGACCCTCCGAATCCGCAAGAAGTAGACAGGGCATCCCGCCTCATGCTTATTATACGAAATAATCCGGTCGTTTGCAAGCCAAAATGGGGATTTTTACGCGCTTCGTCGGTTCCTAACCCAAAAAAGACGCCTCACTTGAGGCGTCAGATTCCGTCGGATCAGCGGTCGGGCAGAATCACGGAGCCGTCGATCGCATTCAGAATCACGGCTTCCCGCGTTATGCGCTCATCATGAGGCATATACCCGGTCGGATCCAGCAAAAACACCCAGACCGGGAGAACATAATAAGCGTCCGAATTGCGGATCGGGACCGTATGCGTTGTCAGAACCGCTTCGTAGATTTCCGGTCGGATCGAATCGTTGCCGGCGTATTCGGATAAGCCGAACCGAATCACGTCCTTGAGCCGGGCAAGCACCTCGGAAAACGGCAGCAAAGAGACGTTTTCGTTCTCTGTACCAAGCAGCTTTCGCGGATTGAAAACGGAGAGGAATCGAACGCCGCTCTCGTCTGCAAACACTTCGATGTGCTCTTCATAGAGCGGAGCGCGGTACGCGGCGGAGCCCGTCTCGTCAAAGGACAGAAAGCTGCTTGCCGCATAGCGGCGCAGCAGGGGATACCCGTAGTCCCGCAGAAAGACAAAGCTCCAGCCCGCTCCGATGCTTCGCTGTCCGCCGATTCCGGAAAGCAGATTGGTTGGATTCGCTTCGGCAATTCGAAAATCGGAAAATCCGAGCGACTCCATGGCTTGGATCGCAGCGGCTTTTGCGTCCGCCTGCGCCATGGTCACGGGCTTCCAAAGCCGCTCCATATTCGGATTCCAGACCCGGTCTGCTTCGTATTGGGATTCATAGAGCAGGTACGGCGCATCATCACAATCTTTGCAGATCAGAACCCCCCGATCGGACAGCGAGACGATCGCTTTCGTCCCGTCGGACCCTGTAAAAACGTTCGTGCTGCGGGGCGTAATGTTCCGATAGTCCGAAACGGCGTGCGGCAGGTTTTCCTCCGGCGCTTCCCGGATTCGTTCCATATAGAAAGTCGATTCGGCGTCGATCTCCTCCTGCGAGAGCGCAAGATCATCTTGCTCGCCCGTCTGCTGCGCTTCCGTATCTGCCAAAAATGCCCCAAATTCACGCTCCCAATCCTTTTTGGTCCGTTCATTCGGTTGTATCGAAACGGGTTCGGGCAAAAACGCTTCCGCCAGATGCTGCGCCCATGCGGGCGAAGGCAAAAACGGTTCGACGCGATACACTGGGTAAACCGGTTGTTCCGGCAGGGTCAGATCGGTCCGGATCGAAAGCAGAATGCCAGGCGCGAGCACGGCGTCCTCCTCCCAGTGCGTAGGAAACGGCTCCATAGTTGCCATCGGAGAGGAAATCGGCAACGGAGTTTGCGACAAATCCGGCGCTGTTGTTGCATCCAATTCGAGCGTGATCGGCACCGGAGATGCCGCAATCGCTTGTTCTAGAGCGCCGTCGGCTTTGCTGACGATCGGTTCCGTATCGGGCGTTTTGACGCAGCCGAAAAGGAGCAGCGCAAGCAGCAGAATCCCAGTGCGTTTCATCTGAATCACCTCGTTTCCGGGCGAACGATCGAACCGTCCACCGCGTTGAGAATCACGGCGCTTTTGGCAACATGGTCCTGTCCGTAAACGCCGTCCGGGCGCGTGCGGGTAAAGGGAAAGACCCAGCAAGGCATCTCATAGTATTCGTCCGAATTGCGCACGCGAAGGGTGCGAACCGTCAGGACGGCCTCGTAGACGGTGAACGAAACGTCGTATCCGCGTTCGTTGTAGCTTGCAAGACCGTATTCGAGCGCCTTCCAAAGCCGATCCTGCACCTCGGAATACGACAGCAGCGAGACGTTTGCGTTTTCCAGACCGAGCACGGTTTTGGGACTGTTGTATTCGAAATAACGCACGCCGTCCTGCGCGACGAACGCCCGAATTGTTTCGGAATTGATCGGGCGATTCATGGCAGCGGGTTCTTCCTCGTAGTCGAAGCGGGTTGCAGCGTTCGTACGCAATTGATGCGGATAGCCGGTATAGTCGCGCGCCAGCGTGAAGATCCATCCGCTTTGCGTCACGGTTCGTCCCGAAATCTGCATCGCTTCCTCTGCTTCGGCGATTGTGAACGAATCGAGCCCGAGCGCTCTCAGCCGTTCGGTCAGCGTCAAGGCTGCATCCGTATACGAAAGCGTTACCGGCTTCCACAGCTTTGCAAACGGATCGTCCTCCTCCGGATGCGACAGGGTGAACTCGTACTCGGATTTTGGATAGAAGGTTGCTCCGCCTCGGCCGATGCTGACGTAGGTCTCATCCCAATGCAGCTCGGCCTGCTCCCCGCTTGCAAGCGTCAGATGATGGAAAACGCGCGGCCCCAGGTCCCGATAGCCGGTAAACGGATGCGATTCGTTCTGCTCGGGCGCAGCGGCTATCGAAGCCGCATAGTCGGCGCTGATCTGTTCGACCTCCTCTTCGCTCCAGACCGTTTCATCGCGATCTGCATTCGAAGGACGCCCCTGCGCAACCCATTCCCGCTGCGCATCGACTTCCTGCAAAAAGGTCTTAAATTCCTCCGTCAGCTCTGCTTTGGTAGGCTCATCGGCAGTTTCCGAAACGGGTTGTTCCAAAAGGAGCGTCTCTGCATAGCGCGCAACATCCGCTTCCGTGACCGCTGCGCTTGCGGTGCGGTAGACGGGGTAAACGCCGTCCGGCTTTTGCCGGATATCGGCATCGATTCGGACGGTCAGATGCGAACCGAGCGTGCGCGTTTCCTCCCATCGATCGGGAAAGCGTACGGGCGCGGGCGTCGGGGATGCAGGCGCTTCGCTCGGCAGGGCCTCCATGGAAGCCGAGGAGATCGGTTCGTCCCATTCGAGCACAATCGGAACCGGGGAAGCGGCAAGTTTTTGTTCCAGCACGCCGTCGGCCTTGCTCACAATGTATTCCGTATCGGGGGTTTGGACGCACCCCAAAAGAAGCAGCGTAAGCAGCAGAAAGATCCGTATTCGTTTCATAGCGTTTCACCTCTTTTCAAAAGCATCGTAACACGTGGATGCAAAGGAATCATCATAGAAACGTCTCGTTTTTGTAAGGATTCCGCTTTGTTTGGGTTGCGGGAGCCGGAACAAGGTGGTATCGTAGAAAAGAATTTTTGGCATGAGGGAACTTTTCGAAGGATGAATGCATCTAACGGTACGAGAATGATCATTCGAAACAACCGGGCGGCGGCAGCGCAGCCCGAAGAACGGAGGTACCCAATGGGGATCATAACTAACGAAGCGTTCGCAAAGGAGATCCGCGACGTCAGCAAAACGGCGTTCGGCGTGTCGTATCTGATCCTGAAGAACGGTTCGGATTGCGAGGATGCGATGAGTGCGGCAATCCTCGCGGCATATGAGAATCGACGCGCTCTGCGGAAGCGAGAGAGCTTTCGCGCATGGTTTTTGCAGATCTTGCGGAATGAATCGTTCCGGATCCTGCGCCAACGCCGCCGTGTCGTTCAGACAGAACAGTTACCCGAGACGCCCTATATGGAATCGGACGCGGCCGAAACGCTCGATGTGCGTGCCGCGCTGATGCGGCTGACCGAAAATCAGCAGAATGCGCTGTATCTGAGACAGCAGGGCTATGCGCTTGAGGAGATCGCCGATATTCTGGAGATCCCCGTCGGAACCGTCAAGTCGCGGCTTGCCCGCGCAAAAGAGACATTGCGTACAGAATTGGAGGAAACCTACCATGCGTAAAACGGAAGAATTCCGAATTTCCGACGCCATTCCTGCCGTACCGGAATCGTTTTATCGGACGGTGGAGACGACGCTCGCTTCGATTGAATCACAAAACCGCAAGGAGCGGAACCATGTGACCGTGTCGTTGCGCTACGGAAAGCGCGCGCTGATCGCGTTGGTCGCAGCGCTTGTATTGCTGGTTGCAGCCACTGCTTTTGCTGCGACAGCATGGATCCTGCGGGAAAACTATGATCCGACAACGTATCTTGAAACGCCGAAGGACGTGCGGGAAGGACAGGAAGCGGCGATTCCGGATGTTGAACAGACAATCGCTTCCGCAAAACCGAAAACCGCAGAGTACAGCGTGAAAATGCTTTCTGAAATGGACGATGCCGATGAGCTGAACCGTTGGCGGACCGAGCTTGGTCAACCCGCTTATGCGGAAGCGGACTGGGCGTGGGTGCGTGAAATCGTGCCTTCTGTACAGGAAGTTCTGTATGACGGCAATATGCTGTCCTTCAGCATCCGGCTTTCAACCGATCACGCCGCCTCGTTTGCGTGGGGACAGCATGACGGTCAATGTACCGACGCAATCACCGATTCGGCAGTTTATTCCGCAGAGGGTGACGGGATGCTGCATCCGATGTGCGACGGAGGGACCGGCGTCTTGCCGGAATCCGTCACAGCCGATGGGCTGACGTTATTCACCGAGTACGAAGTCGATGCGTTCGAAGAGCCCTTCCCGACCGATGGCCGGGTAACGATCATCGTCCGGATCGCCATTCAGGACAGGCGGGTTGACGATATGGCGCATATCGGGCAGATCGGCGAGATCACATACGCGTTTTCGTTCGATACATCCGCCGGTACAGAGACTGAGCCCCGGGTAACGACCGACCGTGCGCTGTTCGGAACCTATACGCTTTCCTATGAGGAAGGCGATACGCTCCAAAATAAACGCGTATCACTGGACGGGGTTGTTCTGAGCGAGCAGGTTGTATTCCAGTCAACCGGGATCTGTGTTTCCTATCGGATCAAGGAAACGCCCGAAGGATGGACGGAAGCGGATACGCGCGCATTGATGCGAACGAGCTTTGAGAGCAGTCAACAATTCGGATTGGCCGCCCAATATACGCCGGACGCAACTGCCGGGCAGGACGGCACGCTCTACAAACCGGAACATCCCTATTCCGCCGCGAAAGATGAGGTCACGTTCCTCTTGCCGATCTTCCCGTCCGAATATGATCGAATCCGAACCAACGGCTATGGGCTGACGTTGAGTTACCGGTGCATCGATACCTTCAATGACGCAGCGGTGGGCAGCGAGTGGTCCCATACGCGCACTGCGTCGGATTATGAGAACGGGTACGATCTGACTTCCCACGAGCAGCGGATCGTCAGCTTCCTGCTTCCGAACCCGTAATCGAATCACCATCGATCAGGGCTTGCGCTGCAGCAGGCCCTGCTTTTTCGATGCGTACTGCAGCTTTTTTGGAAACGGTACTTGCCGAGCAGGGGATGCGCGTGGTACAATTCGTTCCATGAAACGAATGTGGATCCTGATACCGCTGCTTCTGCTTGCGGGCTGCATACAATCGAATCCGGAGCCGGAAGCCGCCAAGACGGCTGTGCCGACTGCGGTGCCTACCCTTGCGCCGGTGGCGATCCGCATTGCGGTGGACGAAACCGAGCCGCCCATGACCGCGATCCCAACGCCGACTGCTTCGCCAACGCCGGAGCCGACCGCCACGCCTTCGCCCGAGCCGACTGCGACGCCGAATCCGTACCGGGCCGAGACGGTTACTGCGCACAAGGAAAGCGAGGATTTCTGGTACTGCGAGCTGACCGAAGCGACCAAGGAGCGCATCATCGGATCGACATTCCCGGAAAACCCGAAGGATTGTCCGGTGAAAATCACCGATCTGAGATACGTTTCGTTGCTGTACGTGGACTTTGAGGGCGAGACGCATACCGGCGAGCTGATCGTGAACCGCAAAGTAGCAGACGATGTAATCGATATCTTCTATGCGCTTTACCGGGCGGCGTATCCGTTGACTTCGGTCAAACTGCTCGATGATTTCGGCGAGAAATTTGACGACAATCTTTCGATGGCGGCAAACAACACATCCTCCTTCTGCTGCCGGCCTGTCACCGGATCAAAGAAGTTTTCGCTGCACGCGTCGGGGCTCGCGATCGACGTGAATCCGATGATGAATCCGTATATCCGGCCGGATAAGAGCTTTGCGCCGCCGAACGGGGAAGCGTATCTCGATCGCTCGCAGCATCTTTTGGGCATGATCGATGAAAACGATCTTTGTTATAAGCTGTTCACCGAGCACGGATGGAGCTGGGGCGGCCATTTCAAAGGCGAAAAGGACTATCAGCATTTTTCCAAAAAGTAATGAACGAACAAGCTATTGCGTATTTAGAGAAGAATCTTTCCCTGCAGATCGATCTGATCGAGATGCTGCGGCGCGGCAGGGCCGGGGTGCGGTATCTCTCGGATCACGCGTGCCTTCTGGAAGGCGCAGGGAGGACCGGATATGTCCTCCTCGCGTGCGATGACCCCGCTTCCGGGCAGGAAGCGCTGCGATCAATGGAAGCGCCGTATCGCCTGGTCGTAGCCCACGGCAGAGCGGCGTGGGACGCGGTGAAGCGTGAACGCCCGTCGTTTGACTGCAAACGGCCGTGCCATCTGGCGTATTATCCGGGTAAGGAACCGCAGCCTGTGCCCAAAGCCTGCACGATTGCGCCGTATCCGATCGAGCGGCTCGACGCGGTATTGGCGCATTACGATAATGTGAATGACCCGGCCTATATCGTTTGCCGGATCGAAGCGGGGGAACTGTTTGCCGGCTATTACGACGGCGAGCTTTGCGGGTTCATCGGCTTCCATGATGATGGCTCCATGGGCATGCTTGAGGTGTTTGAACCGTTTCGCAGACTGCATATCGGGTATGCGCTTGAGCAGAACCTGATCAACATCGCCCTTTCCCGAGGCTGGGTTCCGTATTGTCATATTTTCGAGGGGAACGAACCTTCGCTGAACCTGCAAAAGAAGCTCGGCCTGTCCGTTACCCCCGCTTGCGAAGTTGCATGGATGCATGCGCCGCGCGAATAATGAAAAAAGCAACCGTAAAAACCGGTTGCTTTGTCGTTTTGGATTCGGTTACAGTGCGTTTTGGATCAGGGTAAGCAGCGTTGGATAGTCGTCACAGGCCGGAAGGGTCGGGTACGCGGCCTTGATGGCGTCGGTGCTGCGAAACAGTACGCCCGCTTTGCTCGAAAGGATCATGCCGAGGTCATTGTAGCTGTCGCCGACGGCGATGGTCTCAAACCCGACCGACTGCAGCGCGCGCACGGTTGAGCGTTTTGAGTCGTTTACGCGCATCGAAAAGCCAATGATTTCGCCGCTTTCGGCAACCTCAAGCGTGTTGCAGAAGATCGCCGGATAGCCGAGCTTTTTCATCAGGGGCATGGCAAACTGCTCAAATGTATCGCTGAGAATGACGACCTGCGTCTGTTCCCGCAGCGCATCGAGGAATTCCTTCGCGCCGGGCAGAGGGTCGATCTTCGCAATGACCGCTTGAATTTCCTTCAGACCGAGCCTGTTTTCTTTCAGGATACCGATGCGCCACCGCATCAGTTTCTCATAATCCGGTTCGTCCCGCGTTGTGCGGGCGAGCGCGGGAATCCCGCTGACGCGGGCAAATTCGATCCAGATCTCGGGCGTCAGAACGCCCTCCATGTCGAGACAGACCAGATTCATTTTACCACTCCTTCAGAAGCGCTTTTTGCACGATATACTCCAGCATCGCGTCGCGATCGATGACGTCCTTGTGCCGCACGGGACGTTCCTTGAGCGAGGCAAGATTTTTCGGGATCGGAACGTTCGTAATCGCATGCACCTGTTCCATGATTGCAAACTCGTCGCCGGCGGGAGATGCGCCGAGCGCATCCAGTACAGCGGCAGGGAACTTATACGGCGATGCGGTTGAAAGGATTACGACCGGAGCGTGATCGGGATGCTTTGCTTTGTATGCCTGCGCAACCGACCATGCGACCGCGGTATGCGTATCGCAAAGATACCCGTACCGCTGCCAGACCGACGCGATTGCAGCCTTGGTTCCGTCGTCGTCACAGCAGCCCGCCCAAAAGAGCGTATCGAGCTGCGCTTTGAGGGATGCGGGCACCGTATACCGACCGCATACGTTCAATTGTTCCATCAATGAAGCGACGAGCGCAGCGTCCCCGCTGAGCAGGAACAAGAGCCGCTCAAGATTGCTCGAAACAAGAATGTCCATCGAAGGGGACACGGTTTTATAGAATGGTCGATTCCGGTCGTAGCATCCGGTTTGCAAAAAATCGGTCAGGATGTTGTTCGCGTTGGAGGCACAGATGAGCTTTCCGACCGGCAATCCGAGGCGCTTTGCAAAATAGCCCGCCAGGATATCGCCGAAATTCCCCGTCGGAACGACGAAATCCACAGGATCGCCGCATACGATTGTGCCTCGCTGCATCAGATCCGCATAGGCACGGAAGTAGTAAATGACCTGCGGCGCAAGCCGGCCGATGTTGATGGAGTTTGCGCTCGACAGCCGAACGCCCTTGCCGCTTAGAAGCCCTGCGCTTCCGATGGCGGCAAAGCAGTTTTTCACGCCGGTCTGCGCATCGTCAAAGTTTCCCCGCACCGCGCAAACGCAGACGTTCTTGCCCGCTTGCGTCGCCATCTGGGCCTGCTGTACCGTGCTGACGCCGCCGTAGGGGTAAAAGACAATGATGCGCGTGCCGGGCACATCGCAAAAGCCTTCCATCGCTGCCTTGCCGGTGTCGCCGCTTGTGGCGGTGAGAATCAGAACCTCATCCGAAATTCCGCATTTTTCCCGAGCCGCAGTCATCAGCTGCGGAAGCATCGAGAGCGCAACGTCCTTAAACGCGCTGGTCGGCCCGCGGAACAGCTCCAGAATCGTATCGTCTCCGACGGAAACCGTCGGCGTCAGCGCATCGGATTCAAACTTGCCGGCATATGCTTTCTGCACAAGCTCCGCCGT
>ONLX01000005.1 GCA_900318765.1 uncultured Eubacteriales bacterium | reverse complement strand
TGCTGCTCTGCGCGTGCGCGGCGCCGGCGGCGCAGACAGCCGAAGAACCGGTGGAGCTGATCGTCTTTGCGGCGGCATCGCTGACGGAGACGCTGACCGAGATCGCGGCCCGCTATCGGGCCGTTGCGCCGAACGTGACGCTCGTGTTCAACTTCGATTCCTCCGGCACGCTGAAGACACAGATCGAAAACGGCGCGGACTGCGACGTATTCCTTTCCGCCGCGCCGAAACAGATGAATCAGCTCGACAAGGCGGCCTCCGCCGAAGCGAATCCGGACGGGCTCGATTTTGTCCTCTCCGAAACGCGGGTGAACCTGCTCGAAAACAAGGTTGCGCTCGTTGTGCCCGGCGGCAACCCGAATGGGATCACATCGTTTGACGACCTCGTCCGGCGGCTGAACGACGGTGACGTGCTGCTCGCGATCGGCAACGGAGACGTTCCGGTCGGTCAATATACGCAAAAGATCTTTGCGTTCTACGGCGTGGACGAAGCCGCCGTATCGGCCTGCCTGACCTACGGCAGCAACGTGAAGGAGGTCACTTCGCAGGTGTCCGAAAGCGCTGCGGACTGCGGCATCATTTACGCGACGGATGCGTTCAGCGCAAACCTCACGATCGTCGATACCGCTACGAAGGAGATGTGCGGACAGGTCGTGTACCCCGCCGCGGTTCTGAACGGTTCGAAGCAGCAAGCCGCGGCAACGGCATTTCTCGACTATCTGAAGGGCCCCGAGGCATCGGAGGTCTTCGCTTCCGTCGGTTTTACCCCGCTTTCGTAATCGCATCGGCCCGCGGGCCGGAAAGGTCGCCCAAAATGGATTGGTTTCCGCTGTTCAACTCGCTGCGCATCGCCCTGATTGCGACGGTCATCGTCTTCTTTCTGGGGATCTTTGCGGCGCATTTCGTCGCCCGGCTGCCGCGCGTTCTGAAAGGAATCCTGGACGTGATTCTGACGCTGCCGCTCGTCCTGCCGCCGACGGTCGTCGGCTACCTGCTGCTTCGCCTGCTCGGACCGAAGCGTCCGATCGGGATGCTCGTTTCGGCATGGTTCGATTGGAAGCTCACGATGACGTGGCAAAGCGCGGTGATCGCAACCGCGGTCGTTATCTTTCCGCTCCTCTATCGCACGGCGCGCGGCGCGTTTGAATCGTTCGACGAGACGCTTGCCGACGCCGCAAGAACGCTCGGAAAATCCAACACCTACATCTTCTGGCGGATCCGCATCCCGTGCTGCAGGCAGGGCATCTTGGCGGGATCCGTTCTGGCGTTTGCGCGCGCGCTCGGCGAATACGGAGCGACCAGCATGATCGCGGGCTATACCCCCGGCCGCACCGCAACGATCTCGACCACCGTGTATCAGCTTTGGCGCACCAACGATGACGCGCTTGCGTTCCGCTGGGTGCTTGTGAACCTGGGGATCTCCTTTGTCGTGCTGTTGTTGATGAATCTGCTCGCGCGCAAACAGCGGCAGGGCACAAGCCGGAGGGCATAGCCATGGCGCTTTCGGTACGGATTCAAAAACAGATCGGGGGCTTTTCCTTAAGCATCGCCTTTGAAACGGACGGCGTTCCGCTCGGACTGCTCGGCGCAAGCGGCGCGGGCAAGAGCGTGACGCTGCAATGCATCGCGGGGACGATGCGCCCCGACGCGGGCCGGATCGTGCTGAACGGACGCGTGCTGTTCGATAGCGAACGCCGCATCTGCCTCCCGCCGCAAAAGCGGAACATCGGGTTTCTGTTTCAGCAATACGCGCTGTTTCCGAATATGACCGTGCGGCAAAACATCCTGGCGGGCGTTCGCTTTGGAACGCGCAAGGAGCGGCAGGCGCTCGCGGATCGGATGCTGACGACCTTCCGGCTCGAGGATGCGGCGCGACAATACCCGGCGACGCTTTCGGGCGGGCAGCAGCAGCGCACGGCGCTTGCGCGGATCCTGATCGGACAGCCGGAATTGCTGCTGCTCGACGAACCGTTTTCGGCCATCGATGTTTCGTTGAAGCGCACGCTGTCGCAGGAGCTGTCCGATACGCTTGCGCATTTTGGGGGCGATGTGGTGTTCGTCTCGCACGAACGGGATGAGGTAAGGCGCTTCTGTCCGCTCGTATGCGTGCTGGATCACGGGATCGGCGAGCCTGTGCAGCGCACAGAACGGCTGCTCTCCTCTCCCGAAACCGTTGCCGCGGCGCGGCTTGCCGGGTTTGCCAACCTCACGCCGGCCGAACCGCTTTCCCCCGATGCGTATCGTTTGGCCGAATGGAACCTTACCGTCCCGGCGCGGTTGCCCTGCAGCTGGGTCTGTCTGCCCGAAAACGCAATCCGCCTCTCGGCGCCCGATGCGCCCGGCGCGATCCGCTGCACCGTCCTCGGCACGACCTACGAGGACGGGCGTAAGAAGGTGCTTCTTTTCCCGGAGAACGCCCAAAAAGGCGCGATTTGGTATGCCGATTTCGGGCCCGATGACGCGGAATCAAAAAACCGTCCTCTTTGGATCAAAATTGACGAAAAAGCCCTGATTTACTTGAAAAATTCGACTGAATTCATACATTGATTTTCCGCAATTCTTACACAAAAGCAAGTCGGTATATGATATAATTCATTTATTCTTCCACACTTGTGGACTATGACAGGAGAAATCGTGGCATGAGAAAGGCTGACGGCATCTTCTTTGATCTGGGCGGAACGCTTCGTCTTGAGATCAAGGATGCGGCATATCAGGACGCGGCGAAGCGAGAGCTGCACGCGCTGCTCCATCCCGATACCGATGTGGAAACCTTCTACAGTCAATTGACGACGCGGTTTTCGATCTATAAATCCTGGGCGGTCAATACCCGGCGGGAAGTCGGCGACGCGGTGCTTTGGGGGCTGTTTTTGCAGCCCGAGCTCGATGAATCGTTTGTAAAGGCGCATTGTCACGAGCTGTCCTATCTGTTCCGCAAAACGAAGGGCCGCCGCGAAACCGTTCCGCACGGCGCGGAGGTTCTTTGGGAGCTGAAAGCGCGCGGATACCGGCTCGGCATCATCAGCAACCTGATCGGTGAGGACGCCGAGGTCAAGCAATGGATTTTGGGCGAACACCTCGAGGGCATCTTTGAAACGATCGTGCTCTCCTCCGTCTGCGGGCTCCGCAAGCCCGGCGATGCGATTTACCGCCTCGCGTGCGACGATATGGGCATTGAGCCTGCGCGCTGCGCCTCCGTGGGCGACAATCTGGAGAACGACATTCCCGGCGCGTGGAGAGCCGGAATCGGGCTGAACATCCTGTATCATTCGCCCGAGCAGCGGCACATCGTCCCGATTACCGACGCGAACCGTCCCGATTTCGAGATCTGGGATTTCCGCGAACTGCTCCACATCTTCGAAGCATAACATTTGAGAAACAAACGCCGCTGCAACCGCAGCGGCGTTTGTATATCGATTTTGTCAG
>ONLX01000050.1 GCA_900318765.1 uncultured Eubacteriales bacterium | reverse complement strand
GCAAACCGCGACGCCGAACTCGCCCAAGAAATCGAACGCATAGTAAAGATAATATCTGCCGTCCGGGCCCTGCGTGACGTCGGGCGCGTACAGTGACCGAATGCCGAGCCGGTTGCCGGGGTCCTGCGTTTTCCGATAGATCACGCCCTCGTACTGCCAATCGCTTAGATCGTCGACCGGTGCGCTCCAGCAGACGTAGTCGTTGACGCAGAAGATCGGCGCGCCGAAGGCGTCGTGGCTGCCATACACATACACGCGATCGCCGAACACATGCGGCTCGCCGTCGGGGACGTACTCCCAGCTGGGAAGATAGGGGTTAAAGACCTGCTGTTTCATCGGCTATTTCTCACATGGATTCCTGATTCTGTTTTACACCGTCTTTTCCGAAAAAGCAAGCGTTCTTGCGTAACCGTGCCAAAATTCAGCACGAATGATGCGATTGCTCTTTTTGCGCAGGAGGCGTTCACTTTCTGTACTGCTCGGGGATCTCGACCGCGTTTGCGGAGGGGACGCCCTTGACGGTTTCGGTTTTGGTGAAGAAACGTTCGTAAAGCTTATCCAGGATCGTGGGCTTGCCGGTCTCCCTGATCGGATGTACGAAGCGCTCCGGCACCTGATCGATCGTCTGCCACGTCGCCATGGCGTCCTCCATTTTCATGCCGCCCTGCACCGCTGCCTTGCGCACCGCGTTGACCGCCTGCACCTCCTGCATCTTCTTGCCGGAAAGTGAATAGCGCGTCATGCAGAACGTGGTGACGAGCCATGCCGCCATCGGCAGCAGGCAGAAGCAGATGATGGCCGAAAGCTTCATACCCTCCATGTACGGCGTGCCCTCAGCAGGCAGCGCGTTGAGGCTCGGCACGAGGAAGACGATGAAGATCTGCAGAAGCAGCGTCTGCAAACTGGAGATCAGCTTATCGACCAGACTAAACACCGTACCCATAATGCCCGGAACGTAATTGCCGGAGCGATAAGTTTCGTAGTCGGTACAGTCGGCAACCATCGGGATCGTTAGGTTGTCGCAGCAGTTGAACGCGCCGTAGCCGCAGCCGTAGAACACGATGAACAGGATCGTATAGAGGTTGATCGTGATCCGAAAGCCGCCGTCCATGGTATAAAGCGAAAGCCACGTCGCCGGATTGTCGTGGTGATAGAGGCACAGCAGGATCAGCACGCCGATGTAGAAGAGGAACGCGAAGATCGTAAACTGTGCGACGCCGCGCTTCTGCCCCTTCTGCCCTGCGGTCTTGCTGCCCCAGACGAAGAAGATGCCCATAAAGATGAAGCACAGTGCATAAAATGGGATGAACAGGCCGTTGTAATCGCCCATCAGGCAGCCGTAGACGAGGAACGCGACGGTACCGGAGGTGGCAACCGTGGAAGCGAGCTTGTTGAGGCCGGCGGACAGCACAAGCCAGCGAATCTCCTTATTCTCCTTAAGGATGCCGACGTAATCCTTGAGCTTTGCGGGCTTTTCCGAAACGCCCCAGAACTCCGGGCGATCCTTTTCCGCGATCGCGGCGACCGCCATGGTCGTATAGATCGCCGAGAGAATAATCACGAACGGCACCATAATGTTATAGAACTGCGGGCCGTACGCAGCGCCGCGCAGCGTCTGCAGAACGCCGGCTGCGTCGGTATACTGAATCGTACCTTTGGCGCAGATCGCTTCGTTGGTCAGCACGCCGCCGGCCATGACGTTAATCAGAACGATCGAGCCGATCATGCCGATCATGTTCCAGATCACGAACTGGCTGCGCTGCTTCGGGTCGTTGGTCAGGCACGTCTGCCCCGCCTTCGTGCAGGCGCACTGGGCCGTGTAGCCGATGACGTAGACGATATAGCTGACGATGTACACCACCCAGCGGAGCCAGCCGAGGTTGTCCGGGATGCCGCGGAAGAACACCATCATCAGAAGGAGCGACAACGCAAGCAGGCAGTTGCCGACGATCATGAACGGACGGAACTTGCCGATCTTCGTTGCGGTGCGGTCCATGAATCCGCCGCAGATCGGATCGGTGATGCCGTCGAAGATTCGCATCAGCGGCGCGAACAGGCTGTTGAACGTGCTGATCGCGAGCACGACCGTCGCGCTTGCCACCGCACCGCCCAGGGCCGCGGCAGTCGAGCCGGAGAGGTACATGATCGCGTAATAGGTGAAGTAGGTGTAGAATGCGAAGTAGACGTTCGTCGCCGCGTTGTTGAACGGGAACAGCGCGATCTGCCACTGCTTTGCACGGTTGACGGCATGGTTGGATTCCATCGTGTTTTCTCCCCTCATCAAGTATTGTGTCAAATGAACACTGAAAACTTAAGAATGACTCATGAAAAAATGTTGAGCTTCCGTATTCATCACTCTTTATTCGTCCAGTTCGCACCCTTGTCGCCGGTGTCCTTCAGTGTATAGGAAGGATTCGGCTTCGATACCTTATGGAACGTTGCTTCGTCGCTGAACTCGCCGCTTGTGGCCTTGATCACGGTGTTGGCGGTCATCGGAACTTTGAACGTAAAGACGTGGCTGCTGTGCTGCGTTTCGAGCTTGTCGCCGTTGACATACAGCGTGACCTCATTCTGATTCGAATAGACCTTGACCGTGATTGCGTCCTCGGTGCGATCCTCGTACCGCTTCGAGCAGATATGCACAAAAGGCTCGTCGCTCCACCACGCTTTGTAGAGGAAGAAGCTGTCCTTCTTCGTTTTGCGGTCGAAGGTCACAAGTCCCTTGTGGTTCATACCGGGCTCGCCGCCCTGATCACGCGCGTCCGCCGCAAAGTCAAACATGTTCCAGACGTGCGTCGCCCACATGTACGGATTGCGCTCGAAGCACTTGAGCATGAACTCGTGGTACTTCGCCTGATATTCCTCGGTGTGGTCGCCGCGGCGCGGGTGCGACGAATGCAGGTTCGGCATGCCCTCGCAGCCGTACTCGCTGTAGCCGAGGCAGCGATCGGGGTACACCGTATGGAAGAAACGCATCCAGACGTCGTTCAGCCACATGCCCGGTACATACCAGCCGAGATACAGATTCCACGAGACCGTGTCGGTGATATGCGCGACCTTGTTGAACGGGCCGCACATAGCGTAGCAGGCAAGCGTCGTGAACCGTGTCGGGTCCATCTTGTGACAAAGGTCGTTCAGCACATAATGGTTGTCGAGCATGTCGGCCTTGTCCTTCGTGCTGATCGTGATTTCGTTGCTCACACCCCAGCACACGATAGACGGATGATTATAGTTTTGTGCAATCAGCTCTTTCATCTGACTGATCGTGTTTTCCCGGCCGTTCGGCATGTGTTCGGAGATGTACGGAATCTCCGCCCAGACGACCATACCGCGCTCATCGCAAAGATCGTAGAAGTACTGATCGTGCTGATAGTGCGCAAGCCGGATCGTATTCGCCCCGATGTCGCAGATGACGTCCATGTCCTCGCGGTGCATGTCCTTCGTGATCGCGTTGCCGACGCCCTTGCGGTCCTGGTGGCGCGATACGCCGCGCAAGGGGTAGCTTTTGCCGTTCAGATAGAAGCCGGTCTTGGAATGGTAATGGAAATCGCGAACCCCGAACCGTGTACGCACCTCGTCACAAAGCTCGCCTTCAACAAACAGCCGTGCAACCGCGGTATACAGGTACGGGTCCTTGCGACCGTTCCAGAGGTGCACGCTTTCGATCGTAAGTTCAACGGGGTTTCCCTTGCCCTCGGCGACCGTATGCCCTTCGCCGTCGCGGATGGAGACTGTGACGACGCTGTTTTGGGCGTTATGCCACGTTTCGACCTTGACCGTGCCCTTCCGGTATCCCTCAATCGGCTTTGCCGTGACCCGGATGCCCGGGCCGCCGTAGTAATCGAGATCGAAATGATTCTTGTTGACCACGAGCAGCTCCACGTCGCGGTAGATGCCGCCGTAGAACGTGAAATCGGCTTTCTGCGGGTACACGCGATCGTTCACGCCGTTGTCGACGAATACGGTCAGTTCGTTTTCGTCCTGCAAAAACGCCGTGATCTCCCTGCGAAACGTGGAGTACCCGCCGTCGTGCGTGCAGACTTCCTGCCCGTTTATGATCACACGCGCGCTTGCGTTTACGCCGTGGAATGCGAGATACACGCACTCGGTTTCGGGATCGAACGCGGGACGCGCGAACGTCTTGTCGTATCGGCACTCGCCGCGCTTATAGTCGTTGCCGCCGTCCTGTCCGTCAATCGCGTTCCATGTATGCGGCACGCTGACTTCGGTTCTGATTCCCGCAAATCCGGTAAAATGCCACTTCTCATTCAGGTTGATCGTTTTGCGCATAGATACCCCTCCATTTTTCTCTGGCTTTACAATATCGTATCCCAAACAAAAACGCCATCCAAACCGCATAAACTGCTTTTTTTCCGGCGTATTCTTGCAATTTATTTTTCAGAAAGTTCGGTTCAGAAACGCGGCGGAGCGTTGGAGGCTTTTCAGCGGATCGCCGTCGATGTGGTTGCGGTGCGTTTCCAGCACGACGGTGTCCGTTCCGTTTGCTTTGGCGATTCCGGCCCAACGTTCCAGCGGCAGATTGCCGTAGCCGAGTTCCGTCGAATCCTCCCTGACAATCGGCGTCAGCGGCGTTCGTTTCAGGCGCGCGCCGCGGTCGTTGATGTGCCAGCAGCGCATCCGGCTACCGAGCCGTTCCATCCATGCCGCGACGTCTGCGCCGCCGTCCGCAAACCAATAGCTGTCGAACTCAAAGTTCAGCGCAGTGGGGTCGGTGTTCCGCACAAGATATGCATAGGCACGCTCGCCGCTGTCTCTGAGCCGGCACAGCTCAACGTTATGGTTATGATACAGAAGCTCGATCCGATCGAGGGAAAGCAGCGTTCCGAGCCGATTCAGGTCTCTGCACAAGTCGCGCATGGCAGCGGGATCGGAATAGTCGAACCGATACAGGCCCGTCAGAATGATGCGGTTCGTTCCGAGCGATTTTGCCGTTCGGATGACAGCGTCCGGATCCTTTTTCAGCGTGCCGAGATCCTCGTGCAGCCCCATGACCGAAAGATGCGCGCCGCGCGTCAGCGCCGCCCAGTCGAACGCGCCGCCGCGACCCGCGGGCATACCCGCCGCTGCGGTCAGCGCCCGCACGAAAACGGACGTTTTCCGGATCATGTACCCGTTCAGTTCGACGCCGTCGTAGCCGGCAAACGCGATCTTTTCGAGCACGTCAGCCGTCTGCTCCTCATTTCGAATCACCTTTCCCAGCATCAGCTGCTGCACTGCTTTTTTCATGCGGTTCTCCTTTTCTTCGGAAAACGTTCCCTTTCTGTCCTTTTGCTCTCACAGTATACAAAATGCAGTCGCCGCCCGCTATAAAAGCCGCATAAGCTTCGTTTCGGACGGCGTAAGTTTTCCTATTTGGTTTTTCGGCGCTTCCGCCGCACCGACAGCACGATCAGAAGCACAATTCCTGCGTGGATCAATACGACCGCACCGAGCACGATCCAAAGCAGCATCGATGCCAAAACGGGCTGACGGATCTCCGTACGTACTCCATAGGCGTACGATTTCGGCGCTTCGGTTTCGTCCGCAAAGGTCAGGCGCCATTCGCCCTCGCCGACGCGCTCAACGGAAACGATTCTGTCTGTATCAAGGTTCAGTGCCGGACGCATGCAGATCGGCGCAGTGAAGAACGCATTATCCCAGTTCTCGAAAAAGTCCATCAGCCAACCGCTGTAAAAGACAAGGCCGACGTCGATCGGAAAGCTCGGATCGTGTGGGGAGCGCAGCCACCAGTTCGCGGCAGTTTTGCCAAACCGTGCAATCCTCGATTCGTCGCTGTCGAACCCGTAAGCGGGATTCGACGCTTCCTCTGCCGACAGCAGAAACACGCGATCTCCGTCCAGAATGTTTTCCGCCGCGTCGAACCGCACGACCGCCTGATGCTCTCCGACGTCGTTGAACAGCGTGGACGGAATCGCGATCGCCGCGTCGGACTTGTACGTCGGCAGGATCGCCGCCTGCTCCGCTTCGGAAAAATGCGTTGCGAAGAAATCCGCGCACCAGGCTTTGGCGTCACTGCCGGCGTAGGCGTTCGTCGTCGGTTCCTTTTCGTTGCGGAAATACAGCCCATTCCGCGTATCGCGCCCGATCAGGTTTTCGCTGAGCAGGAACATGCCCGCTTCGCCGGTGTTGGTCTGCTCCGCGTCGAGCACGCGCCACGCGCCGTCAAAGCCGATAACCTCGTCCGCGGTCCCGAAATACACGAGATCTCCCGCCTGAATCTCCGAGACGGAACCCGTTTCTTCCGAAAGCGACGGACAGAACGAGCCGAGCAGCAACAGGCAAAGCGCCCATCCTGCGATACGCTGCAAATGATTTTTCATGCGCTTTCCTCGCCTTTCTTGTTCTTTCTATGTCGAATGACGCACAGCGCCGCAAAACAGACCGTCAGCGCGGTGGAGGCAATCGCTGCGATCCGCAGCACGGTTTTCCAGGCCGGCGTCACGGAGATAACCGTGGCGTTGCCGATGTTCATGGCGCTCGAACGCGTGACCGAATAGATCACATTTTTCGCTGCTCGCTGAACGGCGTTCGTGATCGCCGGGTCGTTCCCGCTGCCGTCGAGCGTGCCCATGCTCCCCTTCTGCCCGCACCAGATGTCCTGTCCGGCAAGGATGCCGAGGCGGTAATCCATCCACTTCGCGTTCATCGACATATCGGTGACCGTCGCGCCCTGCATGCCCCATTCGCCGCGCAGCACGTCGGTCATCAGCCCGCGATGGCTGCCTGCCCAGACGACGCCGATGCGGTTGAAGCTCGTCATCACGTTCATGGCTCCGCCGCGCACCGCGCCCTCGAACGATTCGAGATACACCTCACGGATGCTCTGCTCGTTTGCAAACACGGACACACCGTATCGGCCCTGCTCCTGATCGTTCAGCGCAAAGTGCTTGACGTAGGCCAGCGCGCCGCGGTCGCGGACGCCCTGCACCTCGGCGGCACAGATTTCGCCGGCAAGCCAGCCGTCCTCGGAATAATACTCGTTGTGCCGTCCGAGATACGGCGTCCGGTGCGTGTTCGCGCCGGGCGCGTAAACGCCTGCGACAGCCGACGCGTTCGTACCGGTGTTCGCATGCAGCATGTCTTCGCCGATGCACTTGCCGACTTCGGCGGCCAGCTCGCGGTTGTGTGACGACGCGATCACGTCTTCGCTCGGGAACGCCATACCGCTGTTGCCGCCCATCAGGCTCTTGGTATAACCGGTTGGGCCGTCGCCGGCCTGCGTCGCCGGAAGATTGATCGCAGGCAGCGCGTGCGTGTTGTACGCGCCGTTGTAAATCATGTCGAGCAGCTCGCCGTACGCCACTTCGGAGACGAGCGCATCCCACGCAGGGTCGTCGTACACTGTTTCGACGAGATCGATTGCATTCAGCGCGCCGTCCTGCCCGAACGTCTGCACGGTCGCGTCGGCATAATACGCCGCTTTCATGCGTTCGGCGATTGCCGCGCGTCCGCTTTCCTCGTGCGTCAGGCCGTCCGCCCACATTCCGTCGGTCACACGGAGAACGACGTTCGTTTGCGGGAACGTTCCGGTCCAGTCGGCGCGGCTGAGATAAGTCACGGTCTGCCCGTCTGCGCCTGCGTACTTGTTCAGATCGGCGTCGTCGAATTGATTCGTGATCGCGTTGCCCGTATAGGCGGAAACCGCATAGGTCGTCGTATCGAGCGCGGCGACTGTCCATTTGGCGCACAGGGAAGCGTCGCCCGGCGCGTCCATCCGCGACGCGTCCGCACCCTTGGCGGCAAGGATGTTATTGACCGCGTTGTGGGCGTCGGTTCCGACGGTGAACCGGTAGTCGCCCGCGTCGAGGATGTACGTTTTTGCGTTGTTCGCGTCGTAGCTTGTCAGGTCGTCCTTGCGGATCGAGATCGTAAACCGTTCGAAATCGCCCGCCTTGATTTCCTTCTTGTCGAAGCCGCACAGCTCGACCGACGCTTTTTCGACGCCGTTTAAGCGGTCGTAATCGGTGTAGGGCGACTGGAAATAGATCTGCACCGTATGCTTGCCGTCGATCGCAGAGGTGTTTTTGACCGTCACGGACGCTTCGATCGTATCGCCCTTGTCCGCAATCGCGAAATCGGAATACTCAAACGTCGAATAGCTGAGCCCTGTGCCGAACGGGAACGCGACGTCGGCGGCATAGTCGTAATTGCCCGCGTTGCCCTGCCCGAGCACATAATCCTCATAGCGGGTCTCGTAGTAACGGTAGCCGACGTAGATGCCCTCCTGATAGACGACGTAATTGCGGTTACATTTTTCGATGCCCGCGTCGCTGTTGTTCTGTGCCGCTTCGAGGCCGAGCTCGTCCGCGTTCGTGTACGGGAACGCGTCGTAATTCGCCATGGCGGGCATAGAATGGTTGTTCTTCAGAAACGTATCGATGATGCGGCCGGAAGGGTTCACCTTGCCCGCCAGAATGTCCGCAACCGCCGGAATGCCGTTCAGCCCGAGGTTGCCGACCCACAGCACCGCATCAATACCGTAGTTTTC
>ONLX01000002.1 GCA_900318765.1 uncultured Eubacteriales bacterium | reverse complement strand
TGCCCGCAGCCGCATGCGTCATGGTCGTGATGCTCGTGATGATGCGCATGTTCCTCATGCTGCGAGCAGCCGCAAGCGCATCCTTCCTGTTCGTGCTGATGTTCGTGTTCGTGTTCATGATCGTGATGACTCATAAAACCCTCCTTGCTCCACTCATTCATGCAAGTGCTCAAGCCCGATATCGATGATCGAGCGAACATGCGCGTCCGCAAGCGAATAGAATATGTTCTGCCCCTCCCTGCGGAACTTGACAAGATTCGAAATCCTCAGACCTTTGAGCTGATGCGAAACGGCGGACTTTGTCAGGTTCAACAGCGCCGCAAGATCGCAGACGCAAAGCTCCTTCTGCTCGAGCGCGTAAAGAATCTCAAGCCGCGTCGGATCCCCGAACAGCTTAAACAGATCGGCAAGAT
Organism: uncultured Eubacteriales bacterium; assembly: GCA_900318765.1. Lineage (GTDB taxonomy): Bacteria > Bacillota > Clostridia > Christensenellales > CAG-138 > UBA3792. The sequence continues at coordinate 3,904 of ONLX01000002.1, read as the reverse complement.
CCAATACCTCGCCTTCCTCGAGCATCCGTTCACGAACCTCGGCCACCGCAGAGTCGTTGACCCGCTCGTTCTCCCCCATCGGCAATCGATCCATCGATGTTCTCCCTGCATTTGAATTGTTGACCATTTGTTCAACTGTTTGAATATTACCACAGTCCATTTGATCTGTCAAGCAAAAGTTCATACTTATTCCGCATTTCGAACGCGTTTTGTTCATACTTCTGTGACGTTTCGATTACAACGGCGTGATATGCTTTTTTACAGCAAGAAATTGCAAGACAGGAAGGAGTACAGAAGATGAAAAAAGGAATTGCATGGCTGTTGATCGGCGCGTTGCTGCTGATGGCTGCGTGTCAGCCGACGCCGAATCAGGATTTTGTTGTCAATCAGGCAGAGGGCGGTATGGAAGCGAAGCTGAACGGCCCTGCCGTTACGGGACCGCAGGTTATGCCTACCCGATGGGACGCAGAAAAGACGGAGCTCAACGATTGGCTGTCGATCACGTTTGACGCCGATCTTTTGCAAAAGGCCGATGGGCTCTATCCGGTTTACCGCACGAAGCGGCATATCCTAAGCCCGCAGGAGGTGACAAACTGGCTGAATCTGCTCGCGCCGGACCCTGTGGAAACCTATCGCTATGTTGAGACGAAGGCGGATGTACAGCGCGAGTTTCAAAACTATCTCGACATGCTCGCCGAGCAGGACGCTTGGGTTGCGGCAGGCAAGCCCGATTGGGGCGACCGGGACGAATACGTTCCCTCGCAGGAGGAGCGCGACGAAATGAACAGCCAGTATCAGCGGCGCATCGACGAAGCCCCGGAAACGATCGAAACAACGCCGGTTACCGGCTACAACAACCTCCGGCTCCCGCTGATCAATCAGGTTTATACGTTAAAAGACGGTTCCTGCGTGAACGTGCTCTCCTATGGAGACGAGCGCACCGATTTCTTTCTCCTGTATCGGAACGTGAAAAACCACGGGTATCTGTACTATGACTATTATTTGGCGGAGGATAAAGACGATCCCACCATGAAGACGCCCGCCGCATGGAAGCCCGTTACGATGGAAAAAAGCGAAGCCGAAGCGCTTTTACAGAAGGAGCTCCAAAAACTCGGCTTTGAGGACTTTTCCGTCATGCGCGCCGTGCAGGCAAACCTGTACGATATGGGCGAAGAGATTCATTCGGTCGCGCAGGGATGGGCGTTCAAGCTGACGCGCAACTATGGCGATTATCCGACGGTCGAGGTGCCGTATGAGCCTTCGCAATCGCTCAATTACGGACAGGGCAACGAGTTCATCGCATCGCCCTATATCCGCGAGGAGTTTATCGAAATCCTGATCGACCCGAGCGGGCTCGTCTCGTTTGAATACGACGGACCGAAGGACGTCACCGGACGCGTCAACGAAAACGTGGAGCTGCTGCCGTTTGACAAGGCGCAGGAGCGCATTCAAAACGCGTTCCTTGCCTGCCTGTCCGGCTCGTACTGGGAGAAGGAAAATGAAAAGCTGGATCTTCTGATTTACCGGCTGCTTCTTACGACCTATACGGTCAAGGAGCGCAATGCGGATACCTATCTCGAAGTCCCCTGCTGGATCGTCTTTTATGATACAAGCGAATGGGACGCCTATTCGCGGGATGAGCTCGACCTCATGCACGACGCGCTCGTGATCAACGCGATCGACGGATCGATCGTCCATACGGAATGGAATTGCTAAAAAGGATCCAAAGCGAAAACCGGTCCCGGGATTTGTTCCCGGGACCGATTATTATTGCAGATGGTCGACAAGGTTGTTCACCCATGCCCGCCGCTTCAAGAGAATTGCGCCGATCGTGACCTTCACAAGCTCCAGACTCTGCACGATCACAAAGACCCAGAAGATCGGAAGCTCCGTCCAATGAACGAGCGCCATTGCGATCGGAACGTTCACGACCCAGATAAACGCGCTGTCGAACAAAAAGGTAATGATCGTTTTTCCGCCGGAACGCAGCGTGAAGTAGCTGCCGTTTGTAAACGCATTGAACGGCATCATCACGGCAACAACGTACAGAAACGAAGTCGCAAGCCGTCTTACCTCGTCCTGCGTGTTGTAAAGATTCGGAATCAGCGGCGCAAAGAGCGCCATCGTGCCGCCGACAACCGTGGACAGAGCGACCGCGAATGCAATCAGCTTTCGGTCCTCCTCCACCGCCCGTTCCGATTCCCCCGCGCCGAGCAGTTGACCGATCATGATCGCAATCGTCGTTCCCGTCGCAAAGAACGCACAGAAAAACAGATTCGATACGGTCGACGAAATGTTCATCGCCGAAACGACCTCAAGCCCGCGAACGGAATAGGCCTGGTTCAGCGTCGTCATGCCGGCGGACCAGAGCACCTCGTTCATCAGAAGCGGAAAGCCCTTGATCGCAACCTTCTTCAACACCGGAACCGGAATCTTCAGGCTCCGATACAGCCCGCGGATATACGGATGCTGCTTCGTATGCAGATGCGCCCAGACGACGACAATCGCGCATTCGACAAAGCGCGCAATCACCGTCGCGATCGCAGCGCCTACGACGCCGAGCGCCGGGAATCCGAATTTGCCGAAGATCAGGATGTAGTTCAAAACGAGGTTGACCAGGATCGCCGCGATTCCCGCCTTCATCGGAAGCATCGTTTCGCCGCATTCGCGAAGCGTACTCCCGTAAACCTGCATCAACGCAAACGGCAGCATCTGAATCAGCATCACCCATAGATACTGCTGACCAAAAGACAGCGTAGCGTTCAGATCGATCCCCGCCTCGCCTTCATGCAAAAACAGGGAAATCAGCGGCTTTCCAAACAGCACAAAAGCCGTGCCGAACAGCACGGAAGCAACGATCGCAATATAGTATTTCAGGCGCATCGTGTGCCGAACGCCTTCGAGATCCCCTTTGCCGAAGAACTGCGCGGTAAAGATCCCCGCGCCGGAGAGCCCACCGAAGATGCAAAGATTGAACACAAACAGCAGTTGGTTCACGATCGCAACGCCGGACATCGACTCGGTACCAACCTGCCCGACCATGATGTTGTCGAGCAGGCTGACAAAATTGGTGATCACGTTTTGGATCAGCACCGGAAGCATCACGGCAAGCAGCCGCTTATAAAATGCCCGGTCGCCGATAAACAGTTGTTTGAATCGCATACAGTTTTGGAATCAGTTGCCGCGCAGCGAAAGCTGACCGTCCTTCCGGATTCCGTTGTGCGTAATCGGATCATCCAGCGTCGGGCACTCCTCGGAGAATCCCCAGGAAAGCCCGTCCGGCAGGTTGCGCTGCTGGCTCTTATTTTTCACATCCAGATGGGTATTGACCTGTTCGCCCATGAACACCATCGCCGCCGAAACGCCGCCGTCCAGGTTGTACGCCTCAACGCAGTGTTCCTCTTCAAACAGCTCGGCAAATTCCTCGAGCAGCAAGCCCATGCTGTAATCGCTCTGGCGCCCGTCCGCAACGATGACCACAAAGTGGCCCGGTTCGACCATGCCGATCCCGGTGCGCGGATTCAGACCCTGCAGCGAATGGTACTTGAGCTTCGGATTCGTTTCGCCCTCATGAATCAGCCACGGTCCGAACGAGATGACCTCTTCAACGCCGCGGTGTTGGTATTCCTCCACCGTGACCGTATCGGGAAGCTCGATGCCGATGGAAAGGTTGACCGGATCCCACGAAAGCATTTCGGTCCGCGGACGGCTCTGATAGACGCGCCCGTCCCGAATCAGGATGCCCTTCTTGTCCACATCCATGTTGAGCATATTGTCCCCGGTGACGAGCAGCACGGTCCGCAGCCGGCGCGCAATCTTCCAAGGAGCTTCGCTCGTTCTGCCCGTACGTCCCTCATCGCCGATCGCGGAACGGTACTGGTTGTTCTTCATGCGCACATGCGCG
>ONLX01000131.1 GCA_900318765.1 uncultured Eubacteriales bacterium | reverse complement strand
TTTTCGGCGGGAAGCCGCCAAGCAGGAGGGAAAGCAATGTTGGATCCGAGAGTGAAAAAACTGGCGCATACGCTCGTCACGTTTTCGTGTGCCGTAAAGCCCGGCGAGAATGTGTTGATCGAGGCGATCGGCGGCGGGGAGGACCTGGTCCGCGCGATCGTGCGCGAAACGTATGAAGCGGGCGGCAACCCGTTTGTGTGGCTGACCGATCGCCGCATCGATCGGGAACTGATGCTCAGGATTACGGACGAGCAGATCCGGCTGCGCGCGGCCGCGGATCGCGCGGTCATGGAGCAGATGGACGCGTACATCGGCATCCGCGCGAACGGGAACGCGTCGGAGTTGAAGGACGTTCCGGCGGATCGCATGAACGCCTTTTCGAAGCTGTATTGGAAGCCGGTGCACGGCGAGGTGCGCGTGCCGAAGACGAAGTGGTGCGTGCTGCGCTATCCGACCGAGGGCATGGCGCAGAATGCGGACATGAGTACCGAAGCGTTTGAGGACTATTATTTTCAGGTCTGCTGTCTCGACTATTCAAAGATGGACAAGGCGATGGATCCGCTGAAAGCGCTGATGGAGCGCACCGATCGCGTCCGGCTCGTCGGCCCGGGCGATACGGATCTGTCGTTTTCGATCAAGGGGCTGCCGGCGATCAAGTGCGCGGGCAAGCTGAACATTCCGGACGGCGAGGTCTATACCGCGCCGGTGCGCGATTCGGTCAACGGCGTGATCCATTACAACACGCCGTCGCTCGAGAGCGGATTTGTGTATTCGGATATCCGGTTCGTCTTTGCAAACGGCAAGATCGTGGAGGCGACCGCGAACGATACGGAGCGCATCAATGCGCAGCTGAACATCGACGAGGGCGCGCGCTACGTCGGCGAGTTTGCGATCGGTCTGAACCCGTATGTGACGTTCCCGATGCTCGATACGCTGTTTGACGAGAAGATCTGCGGGTCGATCCACTTCACGCCCGGCGCGTGCTACGACGATTGCGACAACGGCAACCGTTCCGCGCAGCATTGGGATCTGGTGCTGAACCAGACGCCGGCATACGGCGGCGGTGAAATCTGGTTTGACGACGTTCTGATCCGCAAGGACGGGCGGTTCGTTCTGCCCGAGCTTTCGGGATTGAATCCGGAAGCGCTGCAATGAGTGCAACCGAATGCACGTTTGTCCGGTATTTTAGACAGAAAGGAATGCGGGATGGAAAATCGGATTGACGGAGCGCAGCCCAAAGAGCTCGATCTTGACGCGCTGTTTTCCGCCTACGGGGACATGGTGTATCGTCTCGCGCTCGTGCGGACGCGAAGCGCCGCGGACGCGGAGGATGTGACGCAGGAGGTGTTTTTGCGCCTGCTTCGGGCAAATCCCGCGTTCGAGAGCGAGGAGCATCAGAAGGCGTGGCTGATCAAGGTGACCGTAAACTGCTCGAAAACGCTGCTCGGTTCGGCGTTCCGAAGGCATTCGGTGTCGCTGGACGCCGTCGGCGAGCCGGGGACGGATGAGCCGATGCCGGATCCGACCGTGTATGACGCGGTGCTGAAGCTGCCGCAGAAATTTCGCACGGCGGTGCATTTGTACTATTATGAATCGTATTCTGTCAAGGAGATTGCGGCGGCGATGCACGCGAGCGAATCGGCGGTCAAGTCGTGGCTGTTCCGCGCCCGCGCGGCACTGAAAGAAGAGTTGAAAGGAGCGTTTGACGATGTTTCGTGATGCGTATCGCAAGGCAAACGATTCGATTCACGCGCCGGAAGCGTTGAAAGAGACGATCCGCGCGGCGTGGAAGGAATCCGAGCCGGACATTGCCGCTTCCTTTGAACCGACGAAAAAGCGGGTTTGGCCGCGCGTGCTCGGGTATTCGGGCGCGGCGATCGCGACGGCGGCGCTTGTCCTTTTGGTCGTGCGACCGTTCGGGCGGGATCGGACCGCCAAGGACGCCGATGTGTCCATGCAGGCGACCGGCTTTGCGGCCGAGGAATCGGAAGAGATGGTCGCCGAGGTGACCGAGAGCAAGGCGGCGGCGCGCGCCGATGCGCCGATCTACGCCTCGTCCAACGACGGGGACGATTACTTCGACCCGATCGATACCGTGATCGAGCCTACGTATGCGGACGTTTGGGCGTATCTTAAGCAGGCGGACGCCGGAGCTTTGGCGGAACCCGAAGACATCGCCGCCGATTCGGAAGCGCTTCCGCTCCAGGAGCTTGCGCAATCGTCCGATCGAACGGAAAGCGAAACGGAAGCATCGCTGCTTCCGGAAGGGCGAATTCGGATCGCGTCCGAAACGCTCGAGAACCGCCTGTATCTGCTTTCCGAGGCGGACGGAAGAACGTACGTGAACGTATTCGACGCGGATACGCTGCAGCCGCTCGGCGAGGGCGCCGCGGCGGGGCGGTACGTTGCCCATGAAACGCGCGAGACGCAGTTGATTGAGCCGGATGTCGGCGTGGTCACCCACCTTGCCCTGATTCTGACGACGGAATATGTGCCGGATCTTTCCAAAGCGACCGAGGACGATCCCGCCTCGTACTGCCCGGACGTAACCGATCAGAGCGGCACGCGCACGCTTGCGGCCGACGAGATCACGCCTTTGGACGAGGGCGATTGCTTCACGGTCTATACCGCGTTCGGCTATACGGAGGGCGTTACGGTTCTGTTCGTGTTCGCGGAGCTTTCCGCTCAATAAGGTCAAAAAACAAATTGTTGTCGCGCTGCCGTCTCCGAGCGGAGACAGGCGGCGCGATTTTTGTCTATCTTTTACACAAAAACCACAAAAAGCCGTTGACAAGAAAGTCAAAACATGGCATCATATGTTGCGTAAGTTTAGTAAATCTAAACGCAAAGTTTAGAAATATTGCGGTTCAGCGACAGCAAACAAACAGTTTAGCAATACTGACACAAAGGAGCGGTGGCTAAGATGGAATCGGGCAGGCCGGAGATCGGAAGAAAGATACGGGAATACAGGCTGCGCCTCGGGCTGACGCAGGAGGAGCTTGCGGCGCGGACGGAGCTGACCAAGGGGTTCATCTCCCAGCTGGAAAACGACGTGACGTCGCCCTCGATCGCAACGCTGATGGACATTTTGGAAGCGCTCGGAACGGATATCTCCTCGTTCTTCACGGAGCAGAAGGAGGATCGCGTCGTCTACGCGGCGGAGGATATGTTCGAGAAGGAGGACGACGGGGTCAAGGTGCTCTGGCTCGTCACAAACGCGCAGAAGAACGCGCTCGAACCGATTCTCGTAACGCTCGAGGGCGGCGCAATGAGCGAGCAGTTCGATCCGCATGAGGGCGAGGAGTTCGGCTATGTGCTGTCCGGCACGGTGACGCTCGTGGACGGCGAATCGAAGTACCGTGTGCCGCGCGGCGGGAGCTTTTATCTGAAGCCGAAGGGCGTGCATTACCTTTGGAACCATACGAAACAACCGGCGAAGGTGCTGTGGGTCAGCACGCCGCCGTCATTTTAAGGAGGGGCAGCGATGGAACAGAAGCATCTGATTGAACTGATCGACATTTCCAAGGATTACGGCGGAGACGTGGCGCTCGACCACGTGAACCTGTACATCAACGACGGCGAGTTTTTAACGCTGCTCGGCCCTTCCGGCTGCGGAAAAACGACGCTGCTGCGCTGCATCGCGGGCTTCATCACGCCGACGACGGGCGTGATCCGGATGAACGGCGAGGATATCGCCAAAGTGCCGCCGCACAAGCGTGAAATCAATACGGTGTTCCAAAAATACGCTCTGTTCCCGCACCTCAATGTGCATGACAACATTGCGTTCGGCCTGAAGATCAAGAAGACGCCGAAGGACAAGATTGAGGAAAAGGTCAACGCGATGCTGAAGCTCGTGAACCTCGAAGGCTACGGCAAGCGCTGGATCGATCAGCTTTCCGGCGGTCAGCAGCAGCGCGTCGCGATTGCGCGCGCCCTGGTCAACGAGCCGAAGGTGCTGCTTTTGGATGAACCGCTCGGCGCGCTGGACCTCAAGCTCCGCAAGGAGATGCAGGTCGAGCTCAAGCGGATGCAGCGGCAGCTCGGCATCACGTTCGTGTTCGTCACGCACGATCAGGAGGAAGCGCTCACGATGTCCGATACGATCGTCGTCATGAAGGACGGCGTCATTCAGCAGATCGGCAAGCCGACGGATATTTACAATGAGCCGAAGAATCCGTTCGTTGCGGACTTCATCGGCGAGAGCAACATCGTTCCGGGCGTCATGCTCGATGATTACAAAGTCCGCATGAAGGGAATGCTGTTCCCGTGCGTCGACGCGGGCTTTGGCAAGAATGTCGAGGTGGACGTTGTGATCCGTCCCGAGGACATCGATATCGTCGACCCGAAGGCGGCGCGCATCGCCGGAACGGTCGTTTCGGTCGTGTTCATGGGCGTGCATTATGAGATCGACGTGGACTGCGGCGGTTACGAGTGGGTCGTGCATTCGACCGAGTACGCCGAAGTCGGCCAGCGCGTCGGCATCTCGATCCCGCCGGATGCGATCCACATCATGAAGAAGACGCGGGCGACGAACCTGTTCGACGCGGAAGTCTGGCCGGGCGAGGGCATGGTCTATATCGACGACGTCGGCTTTGCGGCGAACGATCTCGAATCGTATGACAACAAGGAGATCGCCCTTGTGGAGATCGCGCCGGAGAAGGTGCAGATTCTGGCCCCGCAGGATGCGAAGCTGACCGGCACGATCAAGGCGTGTATGTTCCTCGGCACGCACTATGAAATCACGGTTTCCTGCAAGGAAAACGACTGGATCGCGCATTCCGACGAATTCATGGAGGATGGCGAGGAGGTCGGCATCGCCGTAGCGCCGGAAGATCTCGTTCTGGCGGACAAAGAGGAGTGAGCCGATGAAACGCAGAGCCTTTGCGTATCCTTATATCGTGTGGATGGCGCTGTTCATCGCGCTGCCGATGGTGTTCATCTTCTACTACGCGTTCAACGTGAACGGCGTCTGGACGGCGGAAAAGTTCGTGGAAACGATCGCCAACGGCACCTATTGGCGCACGCTGTTCCGCTCCGTGTTGATGGCGCTCGGCACGACGGTGATCTGCCTTCTGCTTGGGTACCCGATCGCATACATCCTGTCGAACATGAAAAAATCGGTCGCGGGATTCATTTCGGTGCTGTTCTTCGTTCCGATGTGGATGAACTTCGTGCTGCGCACCTATGCGTGGAGTGCGATCATCGAGTACGCGATCCCGGACCTGTTCCATATGAGCGCGTCGCTCACCGATACCCCGACCGGGCGGACGGTTGCGGTGCTGCTCGTTCTGGTGTACGACTTTTTGCCGTTCATGGTGATGCCGCTGTACAACACGCTTTCGAAGCTCGATAAGAGCCTCCTCGAGGCCTCGCGCGACCTCGGAGCCGACAGTGTGATGACGTTCTTACGCGTCGTGCTGCCGCTTTCGGTACCCGGCATCGTTTCGGGCATTACGATGGTGTTCGTTCCGGCGATTACGGCGTTCACGGTTCCGGCCCTGATCGGCAGAGGCAACTACGCGCTGTACGGCAACGTGATCGACGACGCGTTCAAGATCAATCCCGAATATTCGATCGGGTCGACGCTGTCGATCATCCTGCTCGTGTTCGTGGTGATCAGCACGCTGATTATGAATCACTTCGATACCGATAAGGAAGGAGGGAGCATCCTGTGAAACGGTTCGGTCGTTCCCTCAAATACGTGTATCTCGGCATCATGCTGGTGTTCCTGTATCTGCCGATCGTGTACCTGATCGTGTTCTCGTTCAACAGCTTCCACGTCAACCGCGGCAACTTCGATTACACGAATATCGGCAAATGGGGCGGATTCACGTTCGCCAATTACGGCGAGGTCTTCGCCGGCGAAGCGGGCAAGGCGCTGCTGCTCACGCTCGAGATCGCGGTGCTGTCGAGCGTCGCGGCGACGGTGATCGGTACGGCGGCGGCAATCGGCATCAACTCGATGAAGAAGCGGCCGCGCTCGGTGGTCCTTTCGGTGTCGCAGCTCCCGATGGTCAATCCCGACCTTGTCACCGGCATCACGTTCATGATGCTGTTTGCGTTTGTGAACTCGATCTTGGGCAATGTGAACCTCAAGATCGGCGACTTTTGGAAGCTCTTGATCGCGCACATCTCGTTCAGCATTCCGTACGTGATCTTTTCGGTGCTGCCGCGGCTCAAGCAGAGCTCCGATATGCTGTATGAGGCCGCGCTCGATCTGGGCTGCTCCCCGATGCAGGCGCTGTTCAAGGCGGTGATTCCGGATATCATGCCGGGCATCACGTCGGGCTTTATCATGGCGCTGACGATGTCGCTCGACGATTTCGTCGTCAGCTACTTCGTATCGGATCTGCGCTCCACGCTGTCGATCTATATCTACTCGCGCGCGGCGCACGGCACGAAAGGCGTCAATCCGGCGCTCGCAACGATTATTTTCATTCCGCTTGTGACGATGCTTCTGGTCGTCAACCTCCGCCGGCTTGCGAAGGAGCGGGAATATGAGATTCAGAATAAGAAAGTCAAACTGAAATAACGGACAGAAAGGAACCTGAAATGAAAAAAGTACTTTGCTTTGTGTTGATGACCGTACTGGCGTTCGCGTTTGTGGCCTGCAAGAGCGAGGCGGCGATCGAGTTTGCCGACGGCGATCAGTATGAACAGATCGGCGGCGAGCTGAACATTTTGAACTGGGGCGAATACATGGACCCGGATCTGATCGAGGTGTTCGAGCAGGAGACCGGCGTAAAGGTCAACTACGTCGAGATGACGAGCAACGAGGAAATGCTGATCAAGCTGCGTTCCTCGGACAGCCCGTATGACCTGTGCTTCCCGTCGGACTACATCATCGAGCAGATGATCCGCGAGGATATGCTGCAGCCGCTCGATTACAGCAAGATCCCGAACGCGAAGAACATCGCGCCCGAAATGAAGGCCTTTACGGAGGTTTTCGATCCCGGCGCAAAGTA
>ONLX01000077.1 GCA_900318765.1 uncultured Eubacteriales bacterium | reverse complement strand
TGGATCTGCAGATCATTTTTCTGACCGTCGGCGTTTTGTTGACCGGAAAAGGCAATGAAAACAAGGGCGCGACGGTTTGATCGCAAAACAGAGGGAGAGAACCATTGAAATATATATACATTACAAATCGACCGGAAATTGCCGCAATCGCCCAAGGCACGGGCGTCGATCGCATCTGCGTGGATATGGAGTATATCGGCAAGGCGCAGCGGCAGAAAGGCATGAACACTGCGCTGAACCGGCATTCCTTCGGGGACGTCGCTTCGATCCGTCGCGTGATCGACCGCTCCGAACTGCTGGTTCGGGTCAATCCGATCCACGACACGCAGGAGGATGGGTATCCGGCCTCCGAAGAGGAGATCGACCGTGTGATCAAGGCGGGCGCCGATATCGTCATGCTGCCGTACTATAAAACGGAAGCGGAGGCAAGCCGCTTTCTGGAGGCGGTCGACGGACGGGCGAAAACGATGCTTCTCCTGGAAACCGCAGAGGCGGCGGAGCTGATCGACACAGCCGGCGTAACGGATGCGGCGGATGAGATCCATATCGGGCTCAACGATCTGTCCCTGTCGTATCACGAACGTTTCTTGTTTGAGCCGATGAGCGACGGCACGGTCGAGAAAATCTGCAAAAAGCTCCGTTGCCATGGGAAAACCTATGGGATCGGCGGGATCGCCTCGCCCGGGCGCGGGCTCATTCCGGCGGAGATCGTGCTTCGGGAGTACTATCGGCTCGGCTCGACCGGCGCGATCCTTTCGAGAAGCTTCTGCAATATTCAGACGATCGGGGATCTCGCTGTCATCGAGGAGCTGTTCTCGCGGGCGATGCGAGGGCTTCGCGCGCTTGAAGCGGAATGCGAACAGCGTCTTCGGGAGCAGGGTCCCGAGGGTAGTTACTTTATGAAAAACAAAGAAGCGCTTGCCCTTGCGGTGCGGCAGGTGCTTTCCGAGATGGACCGGTGAGGAGAAATCGGTGAATATTCTGATCACAGGCGCATGGCAATATGCCGAAGAAGCCCTTCCCGCGATACGGGCTATGGGACATGAGATCGCCTTCCTGAAACGGGAAGACGACGCCCTGCCATGCCCTGCGACGTGGGTCGAAGGAGTCATCGGCAATCACCTGTTTTCCCATCATCCCATCGAAAGTTTCCCGAAACTCCGGTATGTGCAGATCACGTCTGCGGGCTTCGACCATGTACCGACGGCATATATGCGTGCGCACGGCATTGCGTTTCGCACAGCGAAGGACGTATACAGCATCCCGATGGCGGAGTATGCCGTGGGCGGGGTGCTTTGGCTGTATAAACGGATGCGCGCATTTGATGCGAAACAAAGAAGCGCGATCTGGGAAAAGGATCGCTCGCTGATGGAGCTTTGCGGAAAGACCGTACTGATCCTCGGCTGCGGAAGCGTCGGCACGGCGTGCGCAGAGCGGTTCAGAGCCTTCGGCTGCCGCGTGATCGGGCTTGCGACAAAGGCGCGGGAACACAAAGCTTTTGATGCGATCCGCCCGATCGGTGAGCTCGACGGGATGCTGCCGAATGCGGACGTCGCGGTCCTTGCGCTGCCTCTGACCGAAGAGACGCGCGGGATTATGGACGCAAGACGGCTTGATCTGATGAATCGGCACGCGATTCTGGTCAACATTTCCCGCGGAGGGATCGTGGATCAGAACGCGCTGGAAGAACGGATCGACAACATCGGCGGCGCGGTTCTTGACGTATTCGAGCCGGAGCCGCTTCCGGAAAGCAGCCCGCTTTGGACACGGGAAAACGTCATCATCACCCCGCACAACAGCTTTGCGGGCGACGGAAACCGGGAATGTCTGAACGGCGTGATCCTGAGAAATCTGAAAGAGATCGGATGAAACGAGTACTTTTGATTGCAACGGTACAAAGCCATATCGGGCAGTTTCATAAACCGCTGATGAAGCTGCTGAAGGAGCGCGGCTGGGAGATCCATGTTGCCGCGCGGAACAATCTCGACGAGAAGGACGGACTGGAACTGATCTATCCGGACGCCGTGTTCGACGTACCGTTCTCGCGCTCGCCGTTCAGCCGGAGCAATCTGGGGGCTTACAAAAAGCTCAAAGCCATCCTGCGGGAGAATCGCTATGACGTGGTGCATTGCAATACGCCCGTCGGCGGCATGCTCGGAAGACTTGCGGCAAAAAAATACAGAAAGTCCGGCACAAAGGTCTACTATACGGCGCACGGGTTTCATTTTTATCGCGGGTCTTCGCACCTGAGCTGGCTTACGGCCTATCCGCTTGAAAAGCATTTCTCGCGCTGCACGGACAAGCTGTTCACGGTCAATGCGGAGGATGATGCGCTTGCAAAGTCGAAATTCCGCTGCCCGGTATACCGGCTGCACAGCATCGGCGCGAACAGCGAAAAATACCGTCCTGCGGACGAACAAACGCAGACGGAGCTCAAACGGGAGCTCGGACTTTCGGGACACATTCTGCTGAACGTCGGCGAGCTGCTGCCCAACAAGAATCAGAAAACGGCGATCGCCGTTTTGAAGGAAGTCTTGAAAACGCATCCGGACACAACACTGCTGATCGCCGGGAACGGTCCCGAAAAAAGCGTGCTTGAGGCGCTCGCAAGACAGGAAGGCGTGGAATCGCATGTGCGGTTTCTCGGCTATACCACAAAGCTGGACCGGTATATGAAGATCTGCGACGCCGAGCTCGCCCTCAGCTTTCGCGAGGGAATGCCGCTGAACGTCATCGAAGCGCTGCTTTGCGGCAAGCCGGTCATCGCTTCGCGCAACAGAGCGCACTGCGAGCTGATCAGCGACGGCGTAAACGGATATCTGGCTGACGCGAACGACGTATGCGGGCTTGCGCAGCGGATCCGGTTGATATTCGACGGAGAGAAGGATTATGCGGCGGACGCGATCCGTTCCGCCGAACCATACAAGGACGTAAACGTTCAAAAAGAACTGGCTGAGGCTTATTTCGACGGAGAAGCGGAATGACGGAGTGCCCCAAGGTGTCCGTGATCATGGGCGTCTACAATTGCGAAAAGACGCTGCCGGAGGCGATCGAATCGATCCTGAGGCAGACGTACCCGAACTGGGAGCTGATCCTTTGCGACGACGGCTCCTCGGACGGAACGTACGCAATTGCGGATTCCTATGCAAAGCGGGACCCGCAGCGGATCATTCTTATCCGGAACGAAACGAACAAAAAGCTCGCCTATACGCTGAACCGCTGTCTTTCGGTCGCATCGGGCGAGTTGATTGCACGTATGGACGGGGACGACATTTCGCATCCGGACCGGTTTTTGCGGCAGACGGAATACCTTCTTGCGCATCCGGACATACAGCTTGTCGGCACGGATATGCGTTGCTTTGACGAGACGGGCACATACGGCATCCGGCATGCAGCCGAGCATCCGGACAAGCTGACGCTGAAAACGCGCAGTCCGTTTTTCCATGCAACCGTGATGACCTATAAGAGCGTCTATGACGCGCTCGGCGGGTATTCCGTTTCCGAGCGCGCCGAACGCGCGGAGGATCTGGAGCTGTGGTTCCGGTTCTTCCATGCAGGGTTCCGGGGCGAGAATATCCCGGAGGCGCTGTACAATGTGCGGGAAAACCGGGAAACGCTGCAGCGCAGGACGGCGAAGGACCGGATGAACGTCGTGCGGCTGAAGGCGCAGGGCTTCCGGCTTCTGGGATTTCCGAAGCGCTGGATCGTGAAGCCTGCGATTACGGCGGCGCTGAAATCGTGCACGCCCATGTTCGCGGTCAGGTTCCTGCACCGGCGCCGCGGGTTCGGAGGGTCCTGAGATGTCGATCGTTTATTGGGCGGTTCTTGCGGCCACGGTCATTTTCGGCGGCATGGCGGACGCGTTTCCGAAGACGCGGATCGGAAGAAACGGGCGGGTTTATCTGCGCCCGGAGCCGGTTTCGGTGCTGTTGCTTGCGCTGATCCTGATATCGGTTTCCGGGTTCCGGTATCAGGTCGGCACGGATTTCATGGCGTATTATCATTGGCGTGTCGATGACTGGAGCGAGATATTCAAAAGCATCGTTTCGTTCCAAAATGGCGGCTTTGAGCTGCTCGCAAAGCTTTGTCGTCTTGTCTTCGATCACGATCAGACGCTGATCTTTGTTTCCGCGTGCATCACGATCGGACTGTACGTGCTGACGATCTATCGGATAAGCCCGTCGTTTCTGCTGAGCATGCTGTTCTATCTGTTCCTCGGACAGTGGCAGGGCGGCTTCAACGGCATCCGGCAGTATCTCGCTGCGGCAATCCTGTTCGCGGGACACCGGCTGATCCTTGAAAAAAAACTGTGGCAGTACATTCTGGTCGTTGTCGCGGCGACAATGTTCCATTTTTCGGCGGCGGTCATGATCATCCCGTATTTCCTGCTCAACCGGAAGGCGGACGTGACACAGCTCGTGCTGCTGGCGATCGGCGCGATCGTGATCCGGTTTTCCTATGATTTTATTTTCTCGGTCATCGGGAGCATCAAGGATAAGACGATGGACCTTGACAGAGTCTATCTCTCCGCAAGCGTCAGCATATTCCGGATCCTCGTTGCGTTTGTTCCGGTGATCCTGTACCTTGTTTTGTGCCGGAAGGACAATCTCAACCGGGAACAAAACTTTTATATGAATACGCTGTTCTTCCATGCGTTCTCGATGCTGGCGGGCATGGGAAGCACCTATTTCGGCAGGATCGGTATCTATACCGGCGCGGCGACGACCGTCGGCTATGTGCATCTGTTCCGTCTGATCGAGGACGAGCGCTCCCGAAACATCACGGTCTACGCGGTGCTTGTCGGTCTGTTTCTTTACTGGATCTATTCCGTCTATGCAGGAGGGATCGGCAATTTCCAGTGGATCTTCGACAATCTGTGAGGTGCGTTCGGCAATGACGGGACAGGAAAAAACCAAGCTGATCTCTGTGATCATCCCGGTGTTCAACGGGGAACGGACCGTTGAACGCGCGGTGCGGTCCGTCCTTGCAAACAGGACCGA
>ONLX01000054.1 GCA_900318765.1 uncultured Eubacteriales bacterium | reverse complement strand
TTCGGTTGTGACACGGCAACGTGTTTCAATAAATACAAGAAACTGAAAATGATTATTCAGGAGGGAAAACATGAAGAAGTTTTTGGCTATCGCTCTTTGCGCGCTGATGGTTCTGGCGGCAGTCGCCTGTACCTCGACCCCCGCAACTACCGAAACCAATACGGAAACCAAGTTCAAGGCCGGGTTCATCTGCCTGCACGATGAGAACTCCACCTATGACCTGAACTTCATCAACGCGGCGAAGGCTGCTTGTGAGAAGCTGGGCATTGACTACGTTCTGAAAGTCAACGTTCCGGAAGGCCAGGAGTGCTACGAAGTCGCAGCCGATATGGCGGACAGCGGATGCAGCATCGTTTTCGCGGACAGCTTTGGTCATGAAGACTACATGATCCAGGCGGCCAAGAAGTACCCGAACGTGCAGTTCTGCCACTCCACCGGCACGAAGGCGCACACCGAAGGGCTCGCCAACTACCACAACGCGTTTGCTTCGATCTATGAAGGCCGTTACCTCGCGGGTATCGCCGCGGGCATGAAGCTCAACGAGATGATCGAAGCGGGTCAGTTCACCGCAGAAGAAGCGAAGATCGGCTACGTCGGCGCTTTCACCTATGCGGAAGTTGTCTCCGGTTACACCTCTTTCTTCCTCGGCGCTCGCTCGGTTTGCCCGACCGCGACGATGGATGTCACCTTCACCGGTTCCTGGTACGATGAGACCGCTGAAAAAGAAGGCGCTCAGAAGCTGATCGATGGCGGCTGCAAGCTGATCTCCCAGCATGCGGACTCCATGGGCGCGCCGACCGCTTGCGAGAACGCGGGTGTTCCCGACGTTTCCTACAACGGCAGCACGATCTCCGTCGCTCCGAACACCTACATCATCTCTTCCCGCATCAATTGGGAACCCTACTATGAGTATGCGATCACCGCTTGCATGAACGGCCAGGCGATCGATACCGATTGGACCGGCACCATCGCGACCGGTTCCGTTCAGCTGACCGACCTCAACACCAACGTTGCGGCAGCCGGCACGCAGGAAGCCATTGATACCGCGAAGGCCGCTCTCGAAGCGGGCACGCTGCATGTGTTTGACACTGCGAACTTCACCGTCGGCGGCGAAACGCTGAGCTCCTATCTGGCGGATGTCGATTCCGACGATGCATTCACGCCGGAAACCGAAGTCATCAGCAACGGTTACTTCCATGAGTCCGAGTTCCGCAGCGCGCCGTACTTCGATCTGACGATCGACGGCATCAACCTGCTCGACACGGCATTCTAATTCCAAACGAACACTTCGATCGGGCTGTCATTGCGGCAGCCCGATCCCTTTTCCCAAAAGAGAAACCGCTGAAAAAGCGGCCGCGAAATCACGCGATTTTTCATTTACACACCCGGACGAATGTGATAAAATCAAAAAGAGCAATGGATGCTCGCATTCTTCCCGAAGGAAAGGAGGCGCAGCCTTGGAACCTGTAAAGAACGCCGTCAAAATGGTAGGGCTGACAAAGCATTTCGGCAGCGTCGTTGCCAACAATGCCATCAATCTGGAGCTGCATGAGGGCGAGATTCTCTCACTGCTCGGCGAAAACGGCAGCGGCAAAACGACCCTGATGAACATGCTTTCCGGCATTTATTATCCGGACGCGGGTCAGATTTATATTCACGACAAACCTGTCACCATCGGTTCTCCGAAGGACGCTTTCGCGAACGGCATCGGCATGATCCATCAGCATTACAAATTGGTGGATGTGTTTACCGCGACCGAAAACATCATTCTGGGCCTGAACGAGAAGGGCAGATTAAATCTCAAGGAAGCCGGCAGAAAGATCAAAGAGATCAGCAATAAGTACGGCTTTGAGATCAATCCGGAACAGAAAGTTTACGACATGTCGGTTTCGCAGAAGCAAACCGTCGAAATCATCAAGGTTCTGTACCGCGGCGCGGATATTTTGATTCTGGACGAGCCGACCGCGGTTCTGACTCCGCAGGAAACGGATAAGCTGTTCGCGGTCATGCGCAACATGCAAAAGGACGGCAAGTCGATCATCATCATCACGCACAAGCTGCATGAGGTGCTGGAGGTTTCCGACCGCGTTGCGATCCTTCGCAAGGGCGAATACATCGGCGATGTTCTGACCAAGGACGCCGATCAGCAAAGCCTGACCGATATGATGGTCGGCCGTACCGTGAGCCTGAACATCAATCGGCCGGAGCCGGTCGATCCGAAGCCGCGGCTTGAGGTGAAGGGGCTGACCGTTTATGACGAGCTCGGCGTCAAGCGGCTCGATGATATCAACTTTACCGCGTACAGCGGCGAGATCCTCGGGATCGCGGGTATCGCGGGGTCGGGACAGCGCGAGCTGCTCGAATCGATCTCCGGTCTGTATCCGATCGCCGAGGGCGAAATCGTTTATCACAATCCGAAATCCGAAAAGGATGAAAACCTTGTCGGCATGGATCCGATGACCATCACGAAGGCCGGTATTTCCATGGCGTTTGTTCCCGAGGATCGTCTCGGGATGGGCCTGGTCGGTTCAATGGGCATGACCGGCAATATGATGCTGCGTTCGTGGCGCAACGGCAAGAGCTTCTTTGTCGACAAGAAGGCGCCGGAGCAGCTCGCAAATGAGATTTGGCGCGATCTGGAGGTCGTCACGCCGAGCACGAATTTCCCGGTTCGCAGAATGTCGGGCGGAAACGTGCAGAAGGTGCTTGTCGGTCGTGAAATCGCGCAGAACCCCGCAGTTCTGATGACCGCCTACGCGGTTCGCGGACTGGATATCAACACCTCGTATACGATCTACAACCTGCTGACCGCCGAGAAGATGAAGGGGGTTGCCGTCATCTACGTCGGTGAAGATCTTGACGTTTTGCTCGAGCTGTGCGATCGGCTCGTCGTTTTGTGCGGCGGCAAGGTATCCGGCGTTGTGGACGCGAGGACCACGAATAAGCGTGATGTCGGCGTTCTGATGACGCGTGTGGGAGGAAACGAACATGAAAAATAAAGCGTTATTCCATATCGCCAGACGCGGTGAGCTTCCGTGGCTCAAGGCGTGGCTGATCCGCGGCGCCGCAATCTTGCTTGCGCTGCTCGTCTGCTCGCTGCTGATGGTGCTTGTCACCGGGCTGAATCCGTTCGATGTGTATGCGACCATGGCGTACGGCGTGTTCGGAACGGCACGCAAAACGTGGGTTACCTTCCAGAAGCTTGCCGTCCTGCTCGGCATCTCGCTTGCCGTGACGCCCGCCTTCAAGATGCGATTTTGGAACATCGGCGCCGAAGGTCAGGTCATGATCGGCGCGCTCGCGTGCGCAGCGGTGATGATTACGCTGTCCGGCGTTATCACCTCGAACGTCGTTATGATTCTTCTGATGTTCATCGCGAGCCTTGCGGCAGGCGCATTGTGGGGCTTTTTGCCGGCGTTTTTCAAGTCGCGCTGGAACACGAATGAGACGCTGTTCACCCTGATGATGAACTACATTGCGATTCAGCTTTGCGCATTCTTCATCATTCTTTGGGAAAACCCCAAGGGCGCAGGCCAGATCGGCATCATCAACGCGAAGACCGAGCTCGGCTGGCTGCCTTCGCTTGCAGGACAGCAGTACCTGATTCCGATTTTGGTCGTTGCGATTCTGACCGTTTTGCTGTACGTCTATCTCAAATACAGCAAGCACGGATATGAGATTTCCGTAGTCGGTGAAAGCGAACGGACCGCGCGGTATGCGGGCATCAAGGTTGAGCGCGTCATCGTGCGGACGATGGTGCTTTCCGGAGCGATCTGCGGTCTCGTGGGCATGCTGTTGGTCGGCGGCACCGATCATACGCTGACGACGACGCTTGCTGGCGGACGCGGCTTTACGGCGGTTATGGTTTCGTGGCTTGCCAAGTTCAACCCGATCGGCATGATCTTCACGAGCTTCCTGCTGGTGTTCCTGCAGCTCGGAGCAAAGGAAATCGCGAGCGTCTTCTTCCTCAACGAATCGTTCGCCGATATTTTGACCGGCGTGATCCTGTTCTTTATCATCGGTTGTGAGTTCTTCATCAACTATAAGATCGAGTTCCTGAAGATAAGCAAGGAGGCGTAACGATGTTTGAGTTTCTGATTTCTTTCATCCCGCGCGCGGTCATGCAGAGCATCCCGCTTTTGTATGGCAGCACCGGCGAGATTCTGACGGAAAAATCCGGCAATCTGAACCTCGGTATCCCGGGCATCATGTACGTCGGCGCAATCAGCGGCGTTATCGGCGCGTTCTTCTATGAGCAGAGCGCGGGAGGGAATCTGGTTCCGTTCTTCGCAATCACGATTCCGTTCCTCTCTTCGCTGCTCGGCTCGCTGCTGATGGGGCTTTTGTACTGCTTCTTAACGGTTACGCTTCGCGCCAATCAGAACGTGACCGGTCTTGCGATGACGACGTTCGGCGTCGGCTTCGGCAACTTCTTCGGCGGTTCGCTGATCAAGCTGACCGGCAGTGAGGTTCCTTCGATTGCCCTGTCCGCGACGAGCAATTTTTTCCGCGCCACGCTTCCGTTTTCCGAAAACCTCGGCTGGTTCGGCCAAATCTTTCTATCCTACGGATTCCTGGCGTATCTTGCGATCATCATTGCGCTTCTGACGGCGTTTCTGCTCCGGAAAACGCGCACCGGCCTGCATCTGCGTGCGGTCGGCGAGAGCCCGGCTACGGCGGACGCTGCCGGCATCAACGTTGTCCGGTATAAGTACCTGTTCACCTGCCTCGGCAGCATGATCGCCGGCCTTGGCGGACTGTATTACGTTATGGACTACGCGAACGGAGTTTGGTCGAACAACGCGTTCGGCGATCGCGGTTGGCTCGCCATCGCGCTGGTTATCTTCACGATCTGGCGCCCGAATGTGAGCGTGCTCGCCTCGATTCTGTTCGGCGGCCTGTACATCCTGTATCTCTACATCCCCACGGGCACGCAGTTTGCCGTCAAGGAGCTTTACAAGATGCTGCCGTATGTCGTTACGCTGTTTGTCCTGATCATCGTGTCGCTCCGCAAAAAGCGCGAGGATCAACCCCCTGCTTCGCTCGGATTGCATTATTTCCGCGAGGAGCGCTGAGCACAAAAAAGTATTCCCCTGCCGTACGCACGGCAGGGGATTTTTGATGGAGGCGGACCGCCGCCTCTTTTGTGATTGATCACGGAACAGGCAGCCGATGGGGCCGGATCAATCCTCCTGATGGATCGTGAGCTGCGGGAAGGGGATATTGATGTCCTTCTCGGCAAACAGCAAGCGCAGCGCGCGGTTCAGCCGCCGGCGCGCGGCGAATACGTTCACTTCCTTGCAGACGACGGTAAACCGCAGCACGACGGATGAATCCGCAAGATTCTCAACGCCCATGTATTCCGGAGCGGCCAAAAAGACGTCTTCGTTGCCGATCAGCATCGTGGGCAGCGCGTCCTTTAAGATCGCCTCAACGCGCGGGATATCTTCCTCGTACGTGATGCCGATTTCGGACACCGCAAGGGAGAGCGCTTTGGAGCGGTTCTGGAAATTGCGAATATCGGAATTGTTCACGACCTTGTAATTTCCGCCGGGATCAACGATCGTCGTCGTACGGACGCCGATGCGCTCCACTGTGCCGCGGAAGTCATCGAGCACGATGATATCACCGACGTTGTACTGCCCCTCGAACACGATGAACAGGCCGGAGATGACATCCTCAATCAGCCGCTGTGCAGCAAAGCCGATAATCAGCGTGACAATACCGAGGCTTGCGATCGCGGCCGTGGGGTTGAGCCCCAAAATTGTGAGCGCCCAGACGATGCCGAGAATCACGCCGAGATAGGTGATGATATTGCCGATCAGCTCGTTGATCGTGCGGATCCGGGCGTTGCGGCTGAACAGCTTCAGAAGCAGCACGAGAAGCTTGCAGATCAGATAGGTCAGGGCAAGCGCACCGATCGCGGCAAGTACCTTCGCGATCGTAAACTGGAATCCGCCCGAGGTCTTGGTGAACATGGCGGAAAATTCCGCGCGCAGGCCCTCGCTGACCGAGCCGAGCATATTGGTCTGACCTGCGAGGATAACGAATCCGAGCAGAACCAGCGCAATCAGAAATCCGAGTGCCCCTTTGAAACGGCGTTGTTTGTTGTTGTTCATGTGCAATCTCCTTCCTGGATATCGGATAAGTCGTTTTGGTTGGACGTCAACTGACGAAAACCGGGGTGACCGTGGCGTCGTCGATCAGCTCGAAGGAAGCTTGGCTGCTGCTGTCCGCTTCGAGATACAGGGAATCCCCCGACCCGAATTGGACTTCAAATCCGACGAGGAAATAGTTCGGCCCGGGCGATCCCGTGAGCGTTACGGTCGTACCGTATTCCCCGACGGTCGGGGAAGCGGTGACGGTACCTCCCTCGGACGAAATCACCGTTACGGAAAACAGTTTGTCAAAGTAGAGGTACAGGACAACGTCGCTGTCTCCGAAGATGAAGTACCCGGGTCCATCCTCCGCAGCGCCGATGATTTCATAGGTAACGGTATAGCCGCTTCCGGGCTTTGCGCCGAACGTGATCTTGTCGCCGGTGATTCCGATCAGGCTGCTGATCGTATACAGATCCGCAAAGCCCTCCTCGCATTCCACCGTAACGGTATAGGCTTTTGCGAAGGTGACCGTACCGGTAACGTCGTGATCGGGCATCACAAAGGAGACGCTTGCGCTCGAATATTCAACCCCGTCGATCACCATCTTGACAAAGAGGTTTCCTTCCGCTGGCGTGGCGGAGACGCTGACCGTATCGCCGGTCTGCGCGGTCTTCGGCGCGGAGACCGTGCCGCTTCCGCTTACCGTAAGCGTGATGCCGTGGATCACCGGTTTAAAATAGACAAGGACTTCGACGTCTTCGGAACCCATCGGGAAGTTCGGTTCGGTATAAACGGTTCCGTTGACCGAGAGATAATCGAAGGCATAGTTCTCGTTTGGCGAGCAGTCCAGATAGACCGTGAGACCTTCCATTGCATCGAACGGGTTTTCCGAAAGCGAGATAGTGCCGCCCTCGGGCGTCATATTGACGACCGTCACTTTATAAAGCCGACGGAAGGTTGAACGCACGGAGACGTCTTCCTCGCCCATGATGAACGCAAGGCTGAACGGTTCCTGTACGCTGCCGCTGAGCAGCTCCCAATGGAGTTGCTCGTATCCGTCCTCCGGAACGCCGCCGACGATCACAAGCTCGCCCGGCTCGACGTAGATCGGATCCGAACTTCCGTTGACCAGAGTTTCGCCGTGCTCCGCATCGACCGGGGTCACGATATGACCGGTCGTAGGATAGCTGATGCTGAAGTGAAGAACGGAGTCCTCCGAGCCCATGATAAACGTATACGGATCGTCCGTCTCCTTGAGGTCACCCTCGATCAGAATGGTACCCAACGTAACCTGCGATTCCGTATACGGGCTGTTGGGCTTCAGATGCAGTTTGATCTCTTCGCCCTTCTTTGCCTGCAGGGACGTAACCTCCTCGGTGCTGTCGCCAATGGTCAGGTACCCGCTGCCGCCGGAGGGCGGTTCATGCACGATCGAAACGGTATGTTTCGTTTCGGTCGGCGTATAGGGCTTCACGGTGGGCGATCCGGGGTCGGTCGAAACGACAGGCGTCGGGGTCGGCGTCTCATCGGAACCCGGTTCCCCCGGGGTTGGGGTCGTCGCTTCCACCGGGGTCGGCGTCGGAGTCGGCGGCTCATCGGGACCCGGTTCGGAGGATGGCGTGCCGCCGGGGAATCCGCCGGATTTGCCGCCGGACGGGGAAACGGTTGCGCTGCCGGGCTTGGGGAGCTGGATCAAAAGCGCCTCGGATTGCAGCGTTTCACTGCCGCTTTCGTCCCGGGAATAGAACAGCAGCAGGTAATCCGTTGCGTTGTCCAGCGCCAAAAAGTGTAAATGTTCCTCCGGCTGATTCAGCGCCCCGGTCTGCACGGCCGGGCCGAGCGCCTTTACCTGCGCATCGGAGAGAAGCAGCGTTCCGAACGGGCTGACGGGCGACTCGACGCCGTCATACGGATACAGCGCATAGGGAAGCGGATACGAGAGATCGGAATCGGTGAAGTCGGTCATCACGTCCACACTCGCGGAGGTTTCGGTGACCTTCATCAACTCGGGGCGAATCACGCCGACGCGCGTCAAAGCGACGACGGCAAGCAGCGTGGACAACAGCGCAGCAAGCGCCAACAACCCCGAAGCGCCTTTGCGTTCCTTGTGAACGATCATGCGTTCGCGGATGTCGTTGAATTCGGGATAAATATCGTGATATTCTTCTTTTCCGTCAAATTTCCCCATGTAAAAAGTATATCATGACTGTTGCATCAACGCAAGATGTTCTTTTAAAAACAGAAAACCGAAAAAGGGGACCGGACCCCAAAACGTGAAAAGCCGCGGCGTGATCCCTGTCCGGCATTTCACGCGCGACTTTCCACGGATTATGAGGTTGGGGCATTCCTGCAAGGAGACGGGGCTTCTCCTGCAAGGGTATGAAAACGGCCAAAGCCGGTTTTCTCAAAAAAGACGGTTACACAGCTTTTCGGCTTTGCTCTTCCATTAAGAGCTTGTCCGCGACGAGCGCGATGAATTCGCCGTTGGTCGGCTTATCGTTTTTGCCATAGATGTTGTAGCCGAATAGGCCGTTGAGGTTTTCGATCTTGCCGCGCGTCCAGGCGACTTCGATCGCATGGCGGATCGCGCGTTCAACTTTGCTCGCCGAGGTACCGAACTTCTGCGCGATTCCGGGGTAGAGCTCCTTGGTGATCCGGTTGATCAGATCCGGTTCCTCATAGACGAGACGGATCCCCTCGCGCAGGTAATGATACCCTTTGATGTGCGCCGGAATCCCGGCGACGAGGAAGATTGCGGTCACCTTTTCGTCAAACGATTTGGGCGTCTGTGCATAGGGGAGGATGCCGCCCTTGGGCTGCTCGGCTTCGAGCAATTGGAGGATGCGCTTATAAAACATCTCCGGCTCGATCGGCTTGACCATGTAGTACCGCGCGCCCATCGCACAGCAGCGGCGCACCATCGCTTCGTTTCGAAGCTCCGAGAGAATCACTACCGCAGGCGCCTCCGCGCCGCAGATGGCCGGGAGCTGTTCCAATACGGCAAGCCCGTCCACGTTCGGCATAATCAGGTCGAGGGACAGAACGTCGTACCGCTTGTCCTTCAAAAGCTGCAGCGCTTCCTTTCCGTCGGCTGCGACGTCCACTTCCGAAACGCTCTCCTGCGCGAGCAGATATCCTCTCAATGTATCGGTAAACCGGCTGTTGTCATCCGCCAACAGGATACGGTACTTTGCCATGGCTGCCTCCTTTTCGCGCCGAAGCGCGGTTGCTTTTCATGCGTTTATTGTAACACCGCATCCCAAAACCCGTTAGAGTTCAATACTTGCGACTGCGGGCGAATCCAGCGGCACAATTTGTCGAACTGCCCATAGAGAAAAAGGAATCCCCTTCTTCGCAAGGGAAGAGAGGGGGAATATCGGCGTATTTGAATGAGAAGGAACAAAAATCAGGCGAGCGGTTTGATTTTCTTTTGATAGAGTCGCCAGGTCAGGAAGGAAGAGAGCAGCAGCGTCGCGGCTTCCGCGATCGGGAACGCCCACCAGACGGCTTCGATCGAATGCGTCGTCACGGCCATCAGGATCGCAACGGGCAGCAGGATCACGAGCTGCCGGGCGAGCGAAGTGATCGTGCCGAAGATTCCGGTGTCGGTTGCGCCGTAGACCGTGCCCATCGCAATACAGATCGCCGCGCAGATGAAGCCCCAGGCAATCGTTCGGATCGCGGTGATCGTGATTCCGTAGGTAAAGGGCGAGACGGTAAAAAGCAGCATCAGCTGCGGCGCAAACAGTTCGAAAATTGCGGTACCGGCGACCATAAAGAGCGCGCAGAAGAGCGTCAGCATTCCGTAGGCGCGCAGGAAACGCTTCTTGTTGCGCGCGCCGTAGTTGTAGCCGAGAATGCTCATTGCGGCATTGTTCAGACCGAACACCGGCATAAAGATGACCGACTGCAACCGAAAATACGTCCCGAACGCGGTTTTATACGCATCCACATAGTTGATCGAGGGATCGAGTGTTTCGGCGTGGTATTCGCCGAGTCCGCGCAACACGCCGTTCATGCCGATGTACATGACCGTCCCGACGGCCTGCATCAGGATCGATGGAACGCCGACGCTGTAAATCTCGGCAACGGTGCGCTTTTGCAGTTTGAAATCGAAGACGTGCAGCCTTACTTCGCTCTTCGAGGCAGCGAGCATGATGATTGCGAGCGTCATCGACGCGAACTGCCCGATGATCGTTGCGATCGCGGCGCCGGTTACGCCCATGGCGGGGATCGGTCCGAGTCCGAGCACGAAAATCCGGTCGAAGACAATGTTCGTGATCGCGCCGGTCAGCTGCATCATCATTGCAACGACGGTGCGTCCCTGCGCGGTCATAATCCGCTCGATGCCGCAGGAAAGAAAGATGCCGATGCACATGGATAGGCAGATCGACATATATTCGGTGCCGAACAGCCGCACGATCGGATCGGTGTCCTGCCAATTCAGGAATGCTTCGGAAAGCGTCAGCCCGATGATCGTAAACACGGCGGCAGAGAGGGCGAGCAGCACGAGGCCGTTTCCGGCGGCGCGGTTCGCGTCCTCAAAGCGCTTTGCGCCGAGCCGGCGGGAGATCAGCGAATTCATTCCGACGGATGTCCCCACCGCGACGGAGATCATCAACAGCTGCAGCGGATTGACGGTCGAAAGCGCACTGAGCGCTTTGTCGCCGATGGTGGTTTCGATCCCGGGGGTATAGAGATCGCCGAGAATGCGCATCAGCGCAGCAGGGTCGAGCGTGGACAGGCGCGAGACGAAGATGCTGTCCACAATATTGTAGAGTGCCTGCACGAGCATCGAAATGATGATCGGCCAGCCCATCATGAGCAGGAGCTTGCCCTCACGCTCGGTTCCCATTTTGTTTTCACGAATCTGTTCCATACTTCTCATTATAAGGCGATTCCGTCCGAATGCAAGGCTTTTTACAGGAATTTCGGCTATCTCCGTTCCGATTGCAGAGCGGCGGGCAAGGCCGACGCTTTGGCGCAAAGGTTATCGTTGACGAACCCGAAAAAGTAATGTAAAATAATAGAGAATACAAACAGGAGGATTTTCACTATGAACAAAAAATGGATCTGCACGGTTTGCGGTTATGTACACGAGGGCGCGACCCCGCCGGAGCGCTGCCCGCAGTGCAAGGCACCCGCTGCCAAGTTCAAGGCGCAGGAGGGTGAGAAGGTCTGGGCGGCGGAGCACGTCGTCGGCGTAGCGCAGGGCGCACCGGAAGAGATCCTGAACGGCCTTCGGGAGATGTTCAACGGGGAATGCAGCGAGGTCGGCATGTATCTTGCAATGAGCCGCGTCGCGATTCGCGAAGGCTATCCGGAGGTTGGCGCATTCTTTGAGAAAGCTGCCATGGAAGAAGCGTGGCATGCCGCGCACTTTGCAGAACTCCTCGGCGAGGTCGTGACCGATTCCACCAAGAAGAACCTCGAGCTGCGTGCCGACGCCGAATACGGCGCAACGCAGGGCCGTGCCGACCTTGCCAAGAAGGCAAAGGCGCTGAACCTCGACGCGATCCATGACATCGTCCATGAGATCGGCCGCGACGAAGCAAGACACGGCAAGGCGTTTGCAGGACTTTTGAAGAGGTATTTCGGATGAGTATTTTCAAAAAGGAGCCGCCGAAAGTCTGTCCTAAGTGCGGAAAAGCGGATGGCTGGCATATGCTGCCGATTGAAACGAGTCAGGATTACGTGAACACCGCGTCAGCGGTGAATCCGTTTGCGTCCGCACCGATCCGCAATACCTTCGGTCAGAACATGACGAGTACGATGGGAAAGAAGAGCAAGAAACTCCGTTATCACTGTGATAACTGCGGATACGAAAAAACGTATTGAGCATATGACGAAGCAGGACACGGAAAGGGCTTTGAAGTTCCTTTGAAGAGGTATTTCGGATGAGTATTTTCAAAAAGGAGCCGCCGAAAGCATGCCCCAAGTGCGGGAAAGCAGACGGATGGCGTTTTGTGACGGATGACACCCCACAGAGCAATGCCGCGGACGCCGGCATGGGAAATCCTTTTTATCTGGACTCCCAGCGCGATCCCATGTTCAACAGCATGGGCGGTTAT
>ONLX01000037.1 GCA_900318765.1 uncultured Eubacteriales bacterium | reverse complement strand
GATCACGCGCTGACGGCGCTCTGCGTTCGACAGAAGACCCATGCGGAAGTAGTTGTCGATCTCGACGACCTTCTGCTCCGCTTCGTGAATGAGTTCTTTCTTCTCGGCCGGAACCTGAATATCCTGGAAGCCGACCGTGATGCCGCCGCGGGTCGAATACGAATAACCGAGCGACTTGATGCGGTCGAGCACTTCGCTCGTCACCGTCGGTCCGTGCTTGCGATAGCACGCGTCGACGATCACGCCGAGGTCCTTCTTCTTCACGAGCCGATCCACTTCGAGGCGGAACGCGTCGTCCGCGGTCTCACGCGGGACAAATCCGAGGTCCTGCGGGATCGCGTTGTTGAAAATGACTCTGCCGACGGACGTATCGACGACCTTACGGATCGTCTTACCCTGCCATTCGCGTACGAGGCGAATCTTGACCTTGGCGTGCAGCGCAACTTCGCCGGTCTGATACGCCATGACCGCTTCCTCTTCGGACGTGAACGCCTTGCCCTCGCCCTTGACGCCGTCACGCTGCTGCGTCAGATAGTAGCAGCCCATGACCATATCCTGCGTCGGGCAGACGACGGGCTTGCCGTCCTGCGGCTTCAAAATATTGTTCGATGCGAGCATCAAGAAGCGTGCTTCCGCCTGCGCTTCCACCGACAGCGGTACATGGACCGCCATCTGGTCGCCGTCGAAGTCCGCGTTGAATGCGGTACAAACGAGCGGATGCAGCCGGATCGCACGGCCCTCGACCAGCACAGGCTCAAACGCCTGAATGCCGAGACGATGCAGCGTCGGCGCACGGTTCAGCATGACCGGATGGTCCTTGATGACCTTTTCGAGCACGCCAAAGACCTCGACTGCGCTGCGCTCGACCATGCGCTTTGCGCCCTTGACGTTCTGCGCGAGACCGCCCTTGACAAGCTCCTTCATCACGAACGGCTTGAAGAGCTCCAGCGCCATCTCCTTGGGCAGACCGCACTGATACATCTTCAGGTCCGGACCGACGACGATAACCGAACGGCCCGAATAGTCAACACGCTTGCCGAGCAGGTTCTGACGGAAACGGCCTTGCTTGCCGCGCAGCATATCGGACAGCGATTTCAATGCGCGGTTGCCGGGGCCCGTAACCGGGCGCGAACGGCGGCCGTTGTCAATCAGAGAATCGACCGCTTCCTGCAGCATGCGCTTTTCGTTGCGAACGATGATGTCCGGCGCGCGCAGCTCAAGCAGCCGTTTCAGACGGTTGTTGCGGTTGATGACCCGGCGATACAGATCGTTGAGGTCGCTCGTCGCAAACCGACCGCCGTCGAGCTGCACCATCGGGCGCAGTTCCGGCGGCAGCACCGGCAGAACGGTCAGAATGATCCATTCGGGGCGGTTGCCGCTTTTTAAGAACGCTTCGACGACTTCGAGACGCTTGATCGCGTTCGCGCGCTTCTGGCCGCCGGAGTGATTGATCTCATCGCGCAGCTCTTCGTCGAGCTTTTCGAGATCGATTTCCGCAAGGAGCTCACGGATCGCCTCCGCGCCCATCCCGGCACGGAAGGCCTTCGGCCCGTACTGCTCCTGATACTCCCGATATTCCTTCTCGGTGAGCACCTGCTTTTTCATCAGCGGCGTTTCGCCCGGATCGACGACCACGTACGCTGCAAAATACAGAACCTGTTCGAGCTCGCGGGGGCTCATGTCGAGCAGCATCTTCATCCGGCAGGGAATTCCCTTGAAATACCAGATGTGCGATACCGGAACCGCCAGTTCGATATGACCCATGCGCTCACGGCGCACCTTGGCGCGCGTCACTTCGACGCCGCACTTATCGCAGACGATGCCCTTATACCGGCCGCGCTTATACCGACCGCAATGGCACTCCCAGTCCTTCGTCGGTCCGAAAATGCGTTCGCAGTACAAGCCGTCCTTCTCGGGCTTCAACGTGCGGTAGTTGATCGTTTCGGGCTTCTTGACTTCCCCGTGCGACCATTCGAGAATCTTTTCCGGCGATGCCAAACCGATTTGCAGAGCATCAAAATCCGTTAAATCAAACATCTATGCTGTTTCTCCTTCCGCACTTTATTCCAAAGGTTCGTCATCCGAACCGAAGTCGAAATCGTCGTCCTCAAAGTCGAGATCGTCCTCCAAGAGCTCGCCCGCGTCCGGCATCTCATCGCTGTCGGAATCGCCGAAATCATCGAACTCGTCGAACGAATCGTCGTCCTCATCATACGGCTCTTCCTCTTCGGGATACGGATTCGACGGCGTATCCTCGAGCCCGTCGATCTTGATGTTATCGGTGAAGCGGGTCTCTTCGTCGTCGTCCTCCGCGAGCTCGATCTCCTCATGCGCCTCGTTCAGCACACGGATGTCGAGACCCAGCGACTGCAGCTCCTTAACCAGAACCTTGAACGATTCGGGCACGCCGGAGGGCTTCACGTTCTCGCCCTTGACAATGCTCTCATACGTCTTGACACGGCCAACCACATCGTCGGACTTGACGGTGAGGATCTCCTGCAGCGTGTTCGCTGCGCCGTACGCTTCGAGCGCCCAGACTTCCATCTCGCCGAAGCGCTGTCCGCCGAACTGGGCTTTGCCGCCGAGCGGCTGCTGCGTGACAAGGCTGTACGGACCCGTCGAACGCGCGTGGATCTTATCGTCAACGAGGTGATGCAGCTTCAGATAATACATATAGCCGACGCTGACGCGGTTCTCGAACGGCTCACCGGTCCGTCCGTCGTACAGGATGGTCTTGCCATCCTCCGCCCAGCCGGATTTCACGAGCAGATCCTTGATGTCCTGCTCGCTCGCGCCGTCGAAGACCGGCGTTGCGATCTCGATACCGAGCCGCTTGCACGCCATGCCGAGGTGCAGCTCGAGGATCTGACCGATGTTCATACGCGACGGAACGCCCATCGGGTTCAGAACGATCTGGAGCGGCGTACCGTCCGGCAAGAACGGCATATCCTCTTCCGGCAGAATGCGGGACACGACACCCTTGTTGCCGTGACGGCCTGCCATCTTGTCGCCGACGGAGATTTTCCGCTTCTGCGCAATGTAGACGCGCACCGACATGTTGACGCCGGGGCTGAGTTCGTCCTTGTTCTCACGGGTGAAGATCTTGACGTCCACAACGACGCCGCCTTCGCCGTGCGGCACGCGCAGCGACGTATCGCGCACATCGCGCGCTTTCTCGCCGAAGATCGCGCGGAGCAAGCGCTCCTCGCTCGTCAGCTCGGTCTCGCCCTTCGGCGTAACCTTACCGACCAGAATGTCGCCCGAGCGGACTTCCGCGCCGGGACGAATGATGCCCATTTCATCGAGCTGCGCAAGCGCGTCTTCACCGATGTTCGGGATATCGCGCGTGATCTCTTCCGGCCCGAGCTTCGTTTCGCGGGCTTCGATCTCATGCTCCTCGATGTGGATCGAGGTGTACGCGTCCTCCTTCACGAGCTTCTCGGAAATCAGGACCGCGTCCTCGTAGTTGTAACCTTCCCAGGTCATGAACCCGATCAGGATGTTTCTGCCGAGCGCGATTTCACCGCCCTGCGTCGATGCGCCGTCGGCAATGATGTCGCCCTTCTTGACGCGCTCGCCCTTTTCGATGATCGGGCGCTGATTCAGGCAGGTGCCCTGGTTCGAACGGCGGAACTTCAAAAGCTTGAACGTGTGCGGGACGCCCGCGTCCGTCTCAATGATAATCGTATCGGCCGAAACGTAGGTGCAGACGCCGTCGCAATCGCTGCGGACCGTGATGCCCGAGTCGGCAGCGGCCTTGTGCTCCATGCCCGTCGCCACAACCGGCGCTTCCGGCTTCAGAAGCGGAACCGCCTGACGCTGCATGTTCGAACCCATCAACGCGCGGTTTGCGTCGTCGTTCTCGAGGAACGGAATCATCGCCGTTGCGACGGAAACGAGCTGCTTCGGGGAAACGTCGATATAATCGACTTCGTTGTTCTTGACTTCGATGATCTGATCGAGGCGTCTTGCAACCAGACGATCCTTCACGAACCAATGCGTTGCGGGATCGATCGGCTCATTCGCCTGCGCGACGACCGCGCCTTCCTCTTCATCCGCCGTCAGGTAGACGATTTCATCGGTGACGATCCGGTTCTCGCGATCGATCACGCGATAGGGCGCTTCGATAAAGCCGTACTCGTTGATCCGCGCATAGGTGGACAGCGAGTTGATCAGACCGATGTTCGGACCTTCCGGCGTCTCAATCGGGCACATTCTGCCGTAATGAGAATAGTGAACGTCACGCACTTCGAACGTGGCGCGGTCACGGTTCAGACCGCCCGGACCGAGTGCCGAAAGACGGCGCTTATGCGTCAGCTCCGACAGCGGGTTCGTCTGATCCATGAACTGGCTCAGCTGCGAAGAACCGAAGAATTCCTTGATCGCCGCGGTCACGGGGCGGATGTTGATCAGGCTCGAAGGCATGACCACGTCCATATCCTGCAGGCCCATGCGCTCGCGCACAACGCGCTCAAGACGCGTCAGACCCACGCGGATCTGGTTCTGCAGCAGCTCGCCGACCGAACGGATGCGGCGGTTGCCGAGGTGGTCGATGTCATCCGTCTTACCGATGCCGTACGGCAGGTTGATCAGGTACGAAACCGACGCCACCATATCGTCCGGAACGATATGATGCGGAATCAGATCGAGATAGTGCTCGCGAAGGAACGCTTTCAGCTCCTCGGGATCCTTCTCGCCCGCTTCTTCGAGCAGTGCAAGCAGCGTCGGGATGTGAACATCCTCGTTAAGGCCCGCGTCGATCGGCGCAAACGGCAGGAACCCTGCCGCGCTCGCGAAGTTGTTGCCCACAACCTTCACGCGGCCCGCTTCGGTGCGGATCCAAACGGCGTTGATGCCCGCGTTCTGAATCGCTTCCGCGGTCGCCTTATCGATCAGCTGCCCTTCTTCGGCAAAAATCTCGCCGGTCAGCTCGGAAACGATCGTCTCATCCGCGATCTGGTCCCGGATACGCGCTTTCAACGCAAGCTTCTTATTATATTTATAGCGACCCACGCGCGCGAGATCGTACCGATGATTGTCGAAGAACAGACCGTTCATCAGGTTGCGGGCGCTCTCCTCCGTCGGCGGTTCGCCCGGACGCTGCCGGCGATAGATCTCCACAAGACCGTCGAGGACGGTGCGGTTCGGGTCTTTGGCAAGGGTGAGCTCGAGACGCTCGTCGCTGCCGAGCAGTTCGAGAATTTCCGCGTTCGTTCCGTAGCCGATCGCGCGGAGCAAGGACGTGATGAAGATTTTACGCTGACGGTCAATCTTGACGTACAGAAGACCGTTGGAATCGGTTTCGTATTCGAGCCACGCGCCCCGGTTCGGGATCACCTGGCTGGAGAACAGCTGTTTGCCCATCTTATCCGTTACGGACGAATAGTAAGCGCCCGGGCTGCGGACGAGCTGCGAAACGATAACACGTTCCGCACCATTGATGATAAAGGTTCCCTGCGGCGTCATGAGCGGGAAATCCCCCATGAACACTTCCTGCTGCTTGACCTCGCCGGTCTCCCGGTTGATCAGGCGCACGGTAACGCGCAGCGGCGCGGCGTAGTTCACGTCGCGGTTTTTGCTCTCCTCAATCGAATATTTCGGCTTGTCCAGATCGATCCGATAGTCCACAAACTCCAGAACGAGCTTTCCGGAAAAATCGACGATCGGGGAAATGTCGTGAAAAACTTCCTTCAGATCTTCCTTCAAAAACCGATAATAGGAATTTTTCTGCACCTCAATGAGATCGGGCATTTCAAGAACTTCGGAAATCCGCGAAAAACTCTTTCTTGTCCGCTTTCCCATCTTTACGTCATGCATCATCGCGTTCACTCCTTGCCGATGCTCTCGCATCCAGATAATTTCGGGCGATTCTTCCGCCCGGGAAGGCATCTTTTTTCACCCCCTGTACCATTTTTGCACCAAGCAAATTTCTCGATAAACGAGAAAAATTTGCGTTTTTGGGCATAATGATACAGTATAGCGATCATAATGCAATTGTGAATAATAACATGGGAAAATCAAGTTGTCAAGCGGTGATTTTCAAGGTTTTACACAGTTTTTTCTTTACAAAATAATATATTTTTTCACGCAGCCCGATTCCGCCAAAAAGAGCCGCCCCGCCGATGGCTCGGCGGGGCGGACGCGGGTTTGTTGAATTGTTATGCCTGTTTCTTGGCTTTGATGAACTTCCAGATGAGCAGGCACTCCCACAGCGCGCACAGTACGATGACAGCGACTAAGATCACGTTCTTAACGATCTCCCACGTTGCGGTACCGGCGAGGTTGCCGTTGGCATACGCGCGGCTGTTCGCCGTCGTGTACAGGATGTTCTTGGCTGCCTGCCGCATGGCGAGAACGGAGGTCGCGCTCGTCTTATCGGTGACTTCGCTCTGATCGGTCATCTGCGGAGTGAGGCAGAAGTCGTTGCCGTTGCGGATCAGGATATCGGCATCCTGGTAGCCGTAACCGCCGAAGTAGTCGGTCAGCACCATGCCTCTGAAGCCCCATTCACCGCGGAGAACGGTGTTCTGCAGCTCCGTCGTAGCAGCGGCGTACTTGTTGCCGATGTAGTTGAACGCGGACATGACCGCGCCGCACTTGCCTTCCTTGACGGAGAGCTCGAACGGCTTCAGGTAGATCTCACGGATCGCCTGCTCATTCGACCATGTGCAGAGCATATCGGTACGATGCGTTTCCTGATCGTTCATCGCGAAGTGCTTCATGAACGCGTAGACGCCGCTCTTGGCTGCACCCTGGATCGCGTTGGCCGCCATCTTGCCGGAGATGAATCCATCCTCGGAATAGTACTCAAAGTTGCGGCCCGCGAACGCGGAACGATGGATGTTCATAGCCGGCGCATACCAGCCGGAGACATCCATTTCATCCGCCATCTTGCCGATGGACTCGCCGAACTTCTCGGCCAGCTCCTCGTTCCACGTCGAAGCGATGACCACGCCCGCCGGGAAGCCGATGGAAGCTTTGCCCGTGAAGTTGTTGTTGATGGAGGCCGGGCCGTCGCAGTCAATCTGCTGCGTCTTGCCGACGGAATCCACCGCTACGCTCTGGTAACCGCCGGTGCCGATCAAAGCGACCATATCGGAAACGGTGAGCTGATCGAGCAGCTTCTCCCACTGCGGATCATCATAGTCCTTGCCGCGGAGGTCGACGAGCTTGAGGCCGTTCTTGGCGCCGGTCGTCGGCATCTGATCGCTTGCATTGTTGAACTGCGTCGGATCGTAGTTGCTGTGGTTGTAGAAGCCCGCTTTCGCTTCGGCGCTCATCTCAAAGTCGGTCGGAGCGGCGGTCGCAGCTTCGTAGTTGGCGAAATGATCCGCACGGGACAGGTACGTGACATTGCCCGCTGCGTAATCGAACAGGGCAACCGCTGCGGTTTCGTCCGTCGAGCGCTTGTTGTTCTCGTCGTACGTGATCGTCGTCGGAACCGTGTAGGTCTTGGAATCGATCACATTGTGCGAATCCTTGTTGATCGAGATCACATAATCGCCCGCTTCGAGAACGTAGGCTTTCGCATTCTGATAGTCGAAGGAAGCCATGTCTTCCACGCTGAACGAGATCTTCAGGGTCTCGGAAGCGCCGGGCTGCAGGATGCCGGTCTTCGCAAACTGAACGAGGTTCACAGCCGACTTTTCAATGCCGCCGTTCGTGTAAGGCGGGTTGTAGTAAACTTCCACAACGTCCTTGCCTGCAACGTTGCCGATGTTCTTAACGGTGACGTCGAAGCTGATCACGCCGTTTGCTTCGGTGATCTCGCCCATCGTCTGTTCAAACTGGGTATAGCTGAGGCCGTAGCCGAACGGATAGACCACTTCCTGATCGTAGTCGATCACGCCTTCCGCCGCTGCCGTCTCATACCAGCGATAGCCGACATAGATGCCCTCGACGTAGTTGACGAAGTTCGGGGTGACCGGGAAGCCGTAGCTCAGCGGAGAAACATCCGCAAGGTTCGTGTACTGGAATTCGCCGATGTTGTTGAAGTACGGCGCTTTGGTGAGATCGGCAACGAACGTGTCGATCGTTCTGCCGGACGGGTTGACCGCGCCGGTCAGGATGTTGCCGAGGGCGTTGAAGCCGGTCTGGCCCGGGCCCGGAGCAAGGATGACCGCCTTGATGCTCGGATACTCATTGACCCAACCGAGCTCCATTGCGTTCGACGCGTTGATGACGACGATGACGTTTTCAAACTCGCTCGTGACACGCTGCACCATCTCGGATTCACGCGTGGTCAGCTCGAGGTAATGCTTCGAAGCATCCAGATCCTCGGGCCATTCGCTGTAACGGACGCCGGTCTGGCTGAAGAACGTGCCCTGGCCGTCATCGTTGAACGTCGAAGGAACGTTGGGATCGAGGCTCGTCGGAAGATCGGCGCCCTCGCCGCCGGAGCGGGCGATCACGACGATCGCGGTATCGGAGTATGCTTTCGCATTCTCGAAGACGCCTGCTGCGTCATATTCCGCAATCGAGCGCTCCGGAATCGTCCAGTCCTGACCCATCATGCCGATGCCGGGACGCGCGGTGCGCCAGTCGGTATAGAACTTGACAAGATCCTCATTGTACGAAATGCCCGCATTGGAAAGGCCCTTCAAGAGACTGACCGTCTCATAGAGGCCGGACAGCGAGCCGGAACCGGTGCCGCCGTATACGGGGTTCGTAGCGGACCAGCCAAACGTATTGACCTTCGCGTCCGCTTTCAACGGAAGCAGTCCGTCGTTCTTCAGAAGGACAAAGCCCTCTTCCGCAATGTCTTCGCACAGATCCTGTGCTTCGGTGATGCTCTCCTCGCTGATATCGCCGGACTTGCCGAGCACCATGCTGACCATGCTGTACATCGGCCCGGCCAGAATGGCGTTGATGAGCAGCACCGTTGCCAGCACGAAGCAGACCCATGCGCTGCCGCGAACAAGCCCCTTCAGCGGCTTCTTGATCCAAATGGCGATGATCGTAATGAGGATCGCGAGCCCCAACGCGACGCCGATGCCGATCAGATAGTTCTGCAACAATCCGAGCGTGGTAATGACGTCATTGATGTTGATTCCAAGCATTTGTTTTCTCTCCTCCTTAATGATTCCTTCTGAGTTCTTCTCCCGCCCGGATTGGCGGCTTTCCTTTTTCACAGTTTTTACTTTAATATTATAACTTTTTGAAAAATACTTGTAAAATAAGTAGATTGTCTGCTATAATAAGTAGGACTTATGAAACGGAGGCAAAAAATGCAACTTTGACAACTGGAATACTTTGTTTCGCTCTGCGAAACGTTGAATTTTACGCGGACGGCCGGTGAATTTTTTGTCTCGCAGACGGCGGTGACGCAGCAGATCAAGGCGCTGGAGGAGGAGCTGAATGCGACCCTGTTTGAGCGCTCGCACCGGCACGTAGCCGTCACCCCGGTCGGCAAGCAGTTTTACGACGACGCGAAGCTGATCCTGCGGCAGCTCAGGGACGCGGAGCTGCGCGTTCGCTCCTATACGGACAACATCATCGGCTCGCTGAAGATCGGATTCTTAACCTGCTACGAACGGGAGGGGATTACCGCTCTGATGCATACGTTCCATCGGCTGTACCCGAACGTGACCCTGTCGCTGCTGTGCTTGCAGAGCGCCGATCTCTACCGGGAGCTCGGGCTCGGCAATGTGGACCTGATCATTGCGCACCGGTACTGGGAGGAGCGGGACGATCTCGATTCTCTGCAGCTTCGGTGCTATCCGCTGATGTGCATTATGGCACACGATCACCCGCTCGCCGCGCTTAGCGCGATCCGGCCGGAGGATCTGCAAAACCACCGTGTCGTGACCGTGCAGCGAAGCAACGAAGGCTCCGGTGAAATGACCGTCGTCAAGCGGTTTTTCTTAAGGGCCGGGATCCTACCCGACATCGCCTTCCGCTCGCCGAACATTGAGGTCGATCTCGTCGCCGTCGGCGCAGGGCTCGGCTACATGCTGGTACCGTCCTATCTCTGTGCCCTGTTCGATCCCGCCGCCGGCATTGAAGCCCGTCCGATCCTCGGGCATGAGAAGGAAACGACCGTTGCGGCGATCTGGCGGAAGGACAATACGAATCCGCTCATTCCGAAGGTTCTCGACCTCTGTTCGACCATGTTTCGGCAAACGGAATTGAAATAAAAAAAGAGCTGTTCCAAATGAACAGCTCCCGTTTGGATGTTACATTCTGGCTGCGCCGATCGCCGCGGTATAGGCCGCCCGGTCGGAGGTGATGAACCGCACATGATGCAGCGCGCCGACGTCCTCGAGCGCTTCCTCTGCGAGCTTGCCGTGTTCAAGAATCGAACCGCAGACGTACACCGTTTTGACAAAATGATGCTTTGCCGCAAACGCGCCCATGACGCCGATGCTCTGGAACACGACGTTGTAGAGTCCATGCGCAAGCGCTTCCTCGGACGCGGTCCCCGCCTTCGCGAGATTTGCGACCGTTGTTTGGGGGCGCAGGTTGGAGATCGTACCTTCGCAGACGTCCGCCAGCGTGAGATCGACCTCTTCAAGCCGCCCTTCGCGCGCCATCGCCGCAACCTCATCGGGCTGATATTCGCCGAACAGCCGTTCCGAAAGT
This sequence comes from uncultured Eubacteriales bacterium, assembly GCA_900318765.1. Taxonomy (GTDB): domain Bacteria; phylum Bacillota; class Clostridia; order Christensenellales; family CAG-138; genus UBA3792. The sequence goes on along the minus strand of ONLX01000037.1, from coordinate 28,591 downwards.
CCCTTCAGCATCCCGCCGCCGACGCCGCTTCCGCCGATGTGATAAATGCGGATCGGATGCACGCGCACGAACGAGGTTCCGGTGCCAACGCTGCAAACGATCAGATTCCGCTTCCGGGTCAGCAGCTCGGCGCCCTTGCCGAGCGCACGGAATTCCTCGACGCGCACGGTCGGGATGTTGCAGAGGTTGCCCGAGATGAACGACGCGCCGACGCCCGTCACGCAGATCCGCTTTACCCGGCCGATCGGCATTTGGGACAGAGCGTCCTCCAAATTCACGTTCTTTTCGATGCGATTCGTCCATTCCACGCGATCGCCGCGCAGCAGCGCAACCTTGGTCATCGAGGTGCCGATATCCACGCCGAGCACGCGCGTATGCGGCAGCAGCGCATAGCCGACGCCGATGGCGACCAGCGCGCCGAGCACGAGCTCGGGAATGCCGTTCGTGAGCACGACCGTTCCGATCACGCCGAGCAGCCATGCCATCGCATTCTCGGGCATCGATCCGCCCGTAAACACAGCTTCGACATAGCCCTGCCCGATCAGAAGGTACGTGAGCCCGAGCACGAGCACCGTCGTCGTGGCGCTGCCCAAAGCGCCTGCGAGGCCGTAGGCGATCCCGTCCTTGCCGCCCGCCTTCTTCACGAGCCGGCAGGTCTCCCCTGCGACAACGCCGATCAGGATGCGCGGCACAAAGCAAATCAAAAGGCTCCATGCGCTGCCGCGGATCTCACCGATCTGGCAAAACGGCGTGAACATGAACGCGGTCGGATTCATCGGCTGAACGAACGTCCAATACAAAAAGCTCAAAAGCCCGAACACAAAGCCCATGAACGCGCCCTCAGCCGTGCCGAGTACGACGGCCGCAATGATAACCGGGATATGCCCGAGCGTCGCCGCAACGGGGCCGATCTGAATCGTGCCGAGCGGGGTAAACGCAATAATGATTTCCAGCGCAATCAGGACGCCAAGCTCCGTCAGCCGCTTGATCCGATCCCGGTTGGATACTTTCAGATGCATTCGTTTGTTCCTCCATTTTTTACTCCGCGCCCATTATACCCCGCTTATTCGCGAATAGCAACCGCATTCCGGGGTCTTACACGGATTTTTCGGTACAGCAACACTCCGCCGGACGCGTCCGACGGAGTGTTGTTTTCCATTATAAAGACTCTTATTCGCCTTTCAGCTGACCGACCAGAACGTTATAGATCGCTTCGAAAATCTTCTGCTGCATCTGCTCGTCCTCGATGATGCCGCGATCGGTCGAATTCTCCCAGTTGCCGAGCACAAGGCGTACGCACGGGCAGCCCGCGTTTTTGATCGTATCCTCCGTCTTCGAGTAGATACCGCTCGAATGGTTGCTCTGATACGGAATGTTCGTTACGGACTGATAGGCCGCCGCAAGCTCCTTGGCGAACGTCTTTGCGCCGGAATAGCGCACGTAGCATCCGCGCGATTTGGCGGCAAGGTGGTTGCACACGATCTCCAGCGCGATATCGCACCCTGCGCGCTTGATGATCTGGCCGCGCTGCTTGGCGGAGATCGAAACGTCATTCGAATCACGCGTGAGAACGACCGTCGCGCCCTTGGACTCGAGATACGCGGCAAGGTTCTGCGAGAATTCCAGGTTGAACGCGCACTCCGCATCGTACCCCGCTCCGCGATCCCGCATCGGGTTCAGACCGACCGTCTTCCCATAAAGCGGCGCGGTCACATCGATCGTGGGCTCCGGCGTATCGTTCGGATCGCCGATCGGCTCCGGCGTAGGCGTATCGCTCGGGGCGGGCGTTCCGACCTCGGGCGTGAGGATCGGTTCGGGCGTTTCGGTCGGCTCGGCCGTGACCTCGGGGGTAAACGTCGGCTGATCGTTGATTTCATCCACGGTTCCCTGAATCGAGTCCTGCACCTGCTTGACCACGTCTCCGCCGTATCCGACGGCGAGCGTAATAATCACGGCGATGACGCCGAGCGCGAGCAGGCAGCCCGCAATGAACAACGAGAATCCGATCGGATTCGTAATGCGAAAATTCTTGCGCGATTTGACACGTTTCATAGGAATGCTCCTTACTGTGCATAATACGTCCCTATTTTACCATACGATTTGAATTTCGAAAGTGTTTTCATAAATAATTCAAAAAAAAGAAACATTATTTTCCGAACAGGGGATGCTTTTTTTCCAAAAACCGGTATAATACAAATATGCCGTACATCATTTCACACACTTCATTTGCGCTGTCGCTTGGCGAAACGCTGCCGTGCTTTTCGGACGGGGAATCGCGCGCGCTGTTTTTGCTCGGCAGCCTCGGTCCGGATGTGTATTTTTTCGACCGGATTCCGCCGACGCCGTTTATCCCGAACCAGAAAAAGCACGGGAACCGGCTGCATGACGCCCCGTGCGATGCCCTCGCGCGCGCGTTTTTGGCCCATTCGGACGCAGCGCTTCTGCCCTACGTCTATGGGTTTTTGACGCATATCGCGCTTGACAGCACGCTGCATCCCTACATCTGCGCGCTGCACAGCGGGCTCGATCATACGCGCTTCGAAGGCGACATCGACGCGATCGTTTACGAGCGATATCGCAGCCGGTACGATTTTCGGCATCTGTTCTCGCGCCCAAAGCAGCTCGACGCGCTCGATAAGCTCGTGACGGACGTTTCTCAATCGACCGTACAGGCCGGGAAACGCGGCGCATATGCGCGCTCGGTTCGAAAGATGCTGCGGATCTACCCCGTTCTGTTGGATCCAAAGGGACGCCGGTTCCGGTTCGTTGCCGCTTTCGAACGGCTGTTTCGAAAGAAGGGAGCCGTCACGGGCTTTCTGCTTGCGGCGCCGCGCTCGTATTTTCCCGGCTGCATGAACGAAGCGCATGCGCCGTGGTACGCAAAACCGTTTCCCAAAACGGAACGGACCGAAAGCGTGGATGAGTTATTTTTGGAGGCGCGCGCGCTTGCCGAGAAGCTGATTACGGCCGCACAAAACGGCGACGCCGAAGCCGTTTCGGCGCTGCTTACCCGCCGCACGATGAGCGACGGCCCGATCCCATGAGCCGCGCCTGCTGTTTTACCGGACACCGGGAACTCCCGTCCGAGACCGATCCGGCATACTCCGTGCTGAAGGAAGCGCTGCAGCGCGCCGTGGAACGCGCCGTCACGGAATTCGGCTGTACGACGTTTTATGCCGGCGGCGCGATCGGCTTCGATCTGCTCGCCGCCGAGACGGTGCTTCGGAACCAAGCGGTGCATCCCGAGCTGAACCTGGTGCTCTGCGTTCCCTACCTCGGTTACAACGCGCGCTTTTCGCCGCAGGATCTGAAGCGCTACCGAGCCGTTTCGGAGGGCGCGTTGGAAACGCGGATCCTTTCGGACCGCTATACGCCGTTCTGCTTTTCGCAGCGCAACCGCTATATGGTCGACCGCAGCGACGTTCTGATCGCCTACGTGCGCCGGATGCAAAGCGGATCGGGACAAACGCTCCGCATGGCAAAGAACCGCGAACTGGAAATTCTGTTGCTCTGATATGGAAGTCAAACGCAAAAACCGAATCCTCGGCCTCGACATCATGGCTGTGTTGCTGACGCTCCTTTTGCTCTGGGCGTGTGAAGCGCTCGGCGCATGGGGCGCGCTGTTGCTGCCGCTTGCGCTGTTTCCGCTCTGCCTGCTCACCGCCGAGCGGCGCTGGGTTGCGCTCGGGATCGCGTATCTGCTGCCCGCCGTGCTGATCGCGCTGCTGCCTTTTTCGCATATCGCGTGGTTCGGCTTTGTCTTCGTCTGCGGTTGGTATGCCCCGGTCCGGCGGCTGCTCGGCCGCGTCCGCGCCGGCTGGCAAGGCAGTCTGATCGCGTTTGGGCTCTGCAACGCGGGACTGATCCTCGGTTGGGCGGTGCTGCTGCTGTTTGGCGCGAACCTGCTTACAGGCGTGGATCCGTTCTGGATCGTGGTTGTGCTGTTCCTTACGGAGATCGGCTGTCTGCTGCTCGACGTCGCGTATCAGCTGTTCACGCGGCTCTGGTTCCGGCGCCTCAAACGCTTCCTTTTGGTATAAACGCATCCGGGTTTTGGCAAACTACCCGTATGCGAACGAAGCTTCTTCCCCGATATGTTCCTCTGAAACGGCGCCGCAGGCGTCGTTTTTTGCTATGCGGCGCAGCTGTCCTGCTTCTGCCCGTGTTTGCGTTTGTCGGATACATTGCCTCGCGCGAAGCGTGGCGGCTGCTCGACGTGGAAAAGCTCATTCATCTCGACGAGTCCCTCGAGGTCTACGACTGCAACGGCGCGCTCCTTGCGCAGCTCTATCAAAGCGAGAACCGCGTCTCCGTTTCGATCGACACGCTGCCGGACCACGTGACGAATGCGTTCATCGCCGCGGAGGATGCGCGGTTCTACTCGCACGAAGGCGTCGACCTGATCCGCATCTGCGGAGCGGCGCTTGCGGACCTGAAATCCGGATCCTATGCCGAAGGCGCGTCGACGATCACGCAGCAGCTGATCAAGCTCACGCATCTCTCCTCCGAAAAGACCCTGACGCGTAAGCTCGACGAGGCGATTCTTTCCTATCGGCTCGAACACATCTTCACGAAGCGTCAGATCCTGGAAGCGTACCTGAACCGCGTCTATTTCGGTGCCGGATACTACGGCGTGGAAGCCGCTGCGCGCGGCTACTTCGGCGTTTCCGCACGCGATCTGACGCTTGCGCAAAGCGCGCTGCTTGCCGGTGTGCTCAAATCCCCCGCGCGATACGCGCCGCATCTGAGGCCGGAAGCGTCGGTCGGGCGCCGCGGCGTGATCCTCGATCTGATGGTCGAATACGAACTGATCTCCCCCGCCGAAGCCGAAGCCGCAAAGCAGGAGCCGCTTTCGCTGACAACGGACACGTTCCGCAACCGGCACAGCTACGCGATCGACCTGGCCCTGACCGATGCATGCCACGCGCTCGGCGTCCCGATGGCGACGCTGCTCACCGAAGGGTACCGGATCGAAACCTCGATCGACCCCGCGCTGGGCGCGCTCGTGGACGAAGCGTTCTCGATGGACGCGCTGTTCCCGACCTACAACGGGGAGTCCTCGGAGGGCGCGATCGTGATCGTGAAAGCCGAGACCGGCGAAATTGCCGCGATCCGCGGCGGCCGTGACGACAGCACCGCACTCGCCTACAACCGGGCTACGCGGATCCGCCGCCAGCCCGGCAGCGCGATCAAACCGATTTTCGTATACGCGCCGGCGCTCCAAGCCGGGTACACCGCCGCGTCGATGCTGCTCGACGACGCGATGACCTTCTCGGACTATACGCCGCGCAATGCGTCCGGCACCTATCGCGGGTGGGTCACGATGCGCGAAGCCGTGACACGGTCGCTGAACCTGCCCGCCGTTTCGCTGTGCGATACGCTCGGCGTCGATACCTGCAAGGCGTTCGCCGCGCAGCTCGGAATCCCGTTTGATCCGCGCGACAATGCGCTTGCGCTCGCGCTCGGCGGTTTTACGTACGGCGTTTCCCCCTATCAGCTCGCGGGCGCGTATGCGGCGTTTGCCGCCGGCGGCGTCTATCGAAAGCCGCACATCGTGACCCGGATCACCGACCGGCTCGGCCGCGTCGTTTACGAACCGGAAAACGCGCCGGTGCGCGTGCTTTCCGAAGGGAATGCGTTCGTTCTGACCGAAATGCTGATGAGCGTCGTGCGGGAAGGAACCGCCAAAACGCTCGGATCGCTCAACATCGAGCTTGCCGCCAAGACCGGCACGGTCGGCGACGAGAACGGGAACAGGGATATCTGGCTTGCCGCATACAATCGCGAATACGCGGCCGTCGTCTGGATGGGATTCGATTCGAGTGAACACGGGCAAATGCTCCCGCCCGACGTCGGCGGCGGCAGCTACCCTGCCGAACTGTTGAAGGTGATTCTTTCGGAATGGTACGCAACCCGCGAAGCGCCGCGCTTTTCGATTCCTTCCGACGTTGTGCGCGTGCGGCTCGACCGCACCACGCTGACGACGCAGCACGAAGCCGTTCTCGCCGGCGTTCTGACGCCCGACAGCGCTTCCGAATACGAATACTTTGTGCGCGGAACCGAACCGGGCCGCGTGACCGAATACTGGCAGATCCCCTCCGCGCCGGACGACCTTACCCTGACGCGTGAAAACGGATTGGTGACGCTCTCCTTCACGCCGCCGCAAAGCGATATGCTCTACCGCCTCTATCGCGAGGACGCGCACGGATATACGATTCTGCTCGCGACGCTGTTCGGCAGTCCCTTCACCGCCACGTACACGACCCCCGAACCGCAGGAGGAGGGCAGCTATGCGTACTACGTCGTTCCGGTTCATCCGAAATTGCTGCGGGACGGCGAGCCGCTGACCGGATCGCCGAGCCAAAAAGTCTTTCTGACCGTGCGTTCCTTTCATACCGATTTCTGATCGCGCCGGTTTTGCCTTCCCCCCGTACAGAAGGATTCGATTGGTCGAAATTTTGTATATTTTTCCGAAAGTCGGCAAAAAGCGGTTGACTGAATGCGGGATATCGTATATAATTTATTATGAAAATAATCACAATCGGAGAGTAGCACCAATGGACTATCAGGCGATTGCCGCAACCGTTGCTCCGCGCAGCGGGTCCGGCACACAGGATTGGGTTTACCGCGTTCTGCGGGAGGGAATCGTTTCCGGCGTACTCAAGGGCGGCACCCAATTGAAACAGGATGAAATTTCCGATGCGCTGAACGTCAGCCATATCCCCGTGCGGGAAGCGCTGCGTCAGCTGGAAGCACAGCGGCTCGTAACGATTCTGCCGAACCGCGGCGCATCGGTCACCGAACTTTCGCGCGAAATGCTGATCGACATGATGCAGGTGCGCGCTGCGATCTCGACCGCGATGCTCAAGCTCGCGATTCCGCGCATGACGGAAGAGGACTTTGCCGCGCTCGACGCGAACCTTGCCGAGCAGCGGGAGAGCACGGACGCCGCTTCGTACGAGAAGCTGAACAATCGGTTCCACGAGATCACCAACGCGCGCGCGACGAATCCGGTCGCCGAGCTGATGACCGAGAACATCCACGCGAACACGGATCGGTATCTGCGCTCGTCGTTCTATGACAATGCGGACAGTCGCGCCGCTTCGATTCAGGAGCATGAGGCGATCGTCGCCGCCTGCAAGGAGCGTGATGTCGAAAAGGCTGCCGCGCTGCTGAACGATCATATCCTCGGCGCGATCACGCGGATTCCCGAAGATCTGAAATAACCCTGTGCCCACCGGAACCGAAACGATTGTGTTCGGTTCCTTTTTTTTCCGGGAGGAACCCATGCATCTTCTGATCACCGCGTTTGAGCCGTTCGGCGGCGAATCCCAAAACGCCGCGCTGCTTTGCGCAAAGCAGCTTTCTTTGCCCGCGCCGCACCGGTTGACGATCATCAAAGTGCCGACCGTGTTCGGCCGCTGCACAGAGGTCGCACTCGAGGCCGTCCGCGCGCTGCATCCCGACGCCGTGCTCTGCCTCGGTCAGGCCGCCGGGCGCGCCGCGATCACGCCGGAACGCATCGCCATCAATTGCCGCGACGCGCGCATCCCCGATAACGCCGGCGCGCAGCCGATCGACAAGCCGATTGCACCGGATGGACCGGACGCATACTTTTCCCGGCTGCCGATCCGCGCGATGACCGACGCGATCCGCGCCGCAGGCGTTCCCGCCGCGATCTCGAACAGTGCCGGAACGTTCGTGTGCAACGATCTGATGTACGGGCTGCTCCATGCGCTCAAAGCGGAAGCGCCTCATTTGCCCTGCGGGTTCATCCACGTTCCGATTACGCCCGCGCAGGCGGCCGCATTCGACCCGCCTTTGCCCTCGCTGCCGGAGCAGGAGATCCTGACCGGCCTGAACGCAGCCATCCGCACGCTGCTGTAACAAAAACATCCGTTGGGGATTTCCCAACGGATGTTTCGTTTTTTGTTTATCTGCCGAACAGCAGCAGCGTAACGCCGATGATGACGCCGATCAAAAGCAGACTCGGAATGCCGATCATCAGAAAGCCGGAGATGTACAGCGCGGGAAGATCGTTCTTCTCGAGCGGAAGATCCTCTTCCTCAAGCGCTTCGTTTCGGTTCTCCTCCGAAGCTCGCATGCGTTATGCCTCCGTCTTGGTCGTCTTGACGTCGAACAGATAGTTCTTGTTCTCGTCGATCTTCCGCTGCGGATAGTGGCACGCGCAGAAGTGGTTCGGCTCGATCTCCACAAGCGGCGGCGCAACTCTGCGGCACTTATCCGTTGCCATGTAGCAGCGCGTGCAGAATTTGCAGCCTGCCGGCGGGTTCACCGGGCTCGGGATGTTGCCTTCGAGGATGATGCGCTCCTTATCGGCGGAGCCTTGCTCCGTCGTCGGAATCGAGGACAGCAGCGCGACCGTGTACGGATGGCGCGGATCCTCGAAAATCGTCTTCTTATCGGAGAGCTCAACGATGTTGCCGAGATACATGACCGCGATGCGATCGGAAATGAACTTGACGACGGACAGGTCATGCGAGATGAACATATACGTCAGGTTCTGCTTTTCCTTCAGCTCCTGCAGCAGGTTGATGATCTGCGACTGAATCGAAACGTCCAACGCGGAAACGCATTCGTCGCACACGACGAACTTCGGCTGAACCGCCAGAGCGCGCGCGATGCAGATACGCTGCCGCTGACCGCCGGAGAACTGATGCGGATACCGGTGCAGCATGTATTCCTGCAGACCGCACTTTTCCATCGTTTCCACGATGTACTGGCGCAGCTTCGCCGATCCGTGCTTGAAGAAATGGTGCGTAACGAGCCCTTCTTCGATGATCTGACCGACGGTGAACCGCGGGTTCAGGCTCGAATACGGATCCTGGAAGATGATCTGCAGATCCTTCCTGAGACCGCGCATCTCCCGATAGTTCAGGCGCGCAAGGTCGATCCCGTTGTCCCGCATCGCTTCGTACTTTTCAAACTCCGGATCGCCGGCATACTTGGCCTTCACGGCTTCCAGCTTCTGATTCAGAGCAGCGATCGAACGCTCCACATCCGCGATCGCGTCGTCGGTGCGCTGCATTCTCGCTTTCGCGAGCGCAATCCGCTTCTTCAGCACATCGGCTTTCGCGCCTTTGACCAGCGTCGCTTCGTTCTCGAGATGCTCCACCTCGACCTTCTGCGGCTTGCGACGGTCCACGAGCCGATTGCGCTTCTTGTTTTCTTCGTAGATGGCGTTCAGGAGCCTCATGCCCTCGGGGTCGTCCTTTGCGAAGAAGCCGCCGAGGATCTTTACGATATTGCTCTCGTGCGTCTGCACCTCGCACTTGGCGATGTTGCATTCCTGCAGCAGATAGAAATCCGCTCCGTCTTCTCCGCCTGCCGCATCGACCTTCTTTTGCAGCTCTTCGGCGCGCTCCTCTGCCTTCTTCAGACGCGCGCGATATTTCTTCTCATTGCGGATCGTATCGCGCACATAGTTCGGCGTGAGCTCATCGAGCGTAATGCCGTAATACAGCGTGCAGCCCGCCGTCTGCGGGTAGAGCTGCAGCAGCACTCGGCCGAGCGTGGATTTGCCGCATCCGGATTCACCGACGATACCGAGCGTTTCGCCCTCGTAGATATCGATCGTAATGTCCTCATTCGCCCGAACGTACAGCTTGTTTTTCTGGAAGATCGAGGACTTTGCAACCGGGAAATACTTCTTAAGATTCGTGATTGACAGTAATTTCTTTGTGTTTGGCACTGTTCCGATCCTCCTTGTTGGGATAGAAGCATCTGATCAACTGATTCTCGCTGATGCGCTCCAGTTCAGGTTCTTCTTCGAGGCACTTCTGTGTGCAGTATTTGCAACGCGGCGCAAACTTGCAGCCCTTCGGCAATGCGAGCGGATGCGGCACGACGCCGGGAATCGGGTCGAGACGGTCGCTCTCGTTTTCAAGCCGCGGAATCGAAAGCATCAGGCCTTCGGTGTACGGGTGGCTCTCGGTGCAGTTCCGGAAGATAATCTCCGCCGGCGCCTGCTCCACGACCTGCCCGCAGTACATAACCGCAACGTCGTCCGCCATTTCGTTGATGACGCCGAGGTCGTGCGTGATGAAGATGATCGCCGTTCCGGTCGTTTCCTTCAGATCGTTCATGAGCTTCAGGATCTGCGCCTGAATCGTAACGTCGAGCGCGGTGGTCGGCTCGTCGGCGATCAGGATCTTCGGTTTGCACGCGAGCGCCATCGCGATCATCACGCGCTGCCGCATACCGCCGGACAGCTGATGCGGATACTGCTTGATCACGACTTCCGGGTTCGGAATCTGAACGTCATACAGCATCTTGAGCGCATGTTCGTGCGCTTCCTTTTTGCTCATGCCCTGATGGATCATGAACGGCTCGGAGAGCTGACGATCCACCGAGAACACGGGGTTCAGACTCGTCATCGGCTCCTGGAAAATCACGGAGATATCGTTGCCGCGGATGTGGTACATTTCTTTGAGCGACAGCTTCGTGAGATCGCGCCCTTCGAGCAGGATCTCGCCGCTCTCGATGTACCCGTTGCCGTCGAGCAGCTGCAGAATGCTCATCGCGGAGACGGATTTCCCAGAACCGGACTCGCCGACGATGCCGATCGTTTTGCCGGCTTCGAGCGTGTACGATACGTCGTTCACCGCCTTGACGATGCCCTTCTTCGTTTTGAAGAACGTATGCAGGTTTTTGACTTCAAGCAAAGGCATAATCCGTTCCCCCCTTACTTATCGTTTGTGGACTTCGGGTCCATAACGTCACGCAGCGTATCGCCGATCGTATTGATGCAGACCGTGGTCAGAACCAGGATCGTGGAGGTAAACACCCACTGCCACCAGAAGTTGATCGCGGCGGTTGCGTTCGATGCGCGCGACAGCATGTTGCCCCAGCTCGGCTGCGGGTAGTTGACGCCGAACCCAAGGAAGGACAGGGATGTTTCCGTCTGCATCGACGCCGCAAAGCTCAGCGTCATGTTGACCAGAATAACCGAGATGATGTTCGGCAAGATATGCTTGAACGCAATCCGGCTCTCCTTCACGCCCATCGCCTGCGCCGCGGTCACGTACTCACTCTCACGGGCGACGAGCACCTGCGCACGCGTAATGTACGCAAATCCCGGCCAACCGAGGATACCGAGGATGACCATGATCATATAGAGGCGCTGATCGGTCGTCAGGGAAACCTGCGCAAGCAGCGAGCTTAAGATCAGCATGAACGGGTACAGCGGGATCGAGCTGAACACCTCAGCAACACGCATCAGGAAGATATCGACCGGGCCGCCGAAGAAACCGGCGAGCAGACCGATCGAAACGCCGATCACGATCTCGATGATAACGGCGACTGCGCCGACCGTCATCGTGATCTGGCCGCCCGCGACCACACGGGATGCGATATCCGCGCCGCGATCGTCCGTGCCGAACAGGTAGCCGCGAAGACCCCACTTATCGAGGAGCTTGCCGCTGCCGTCGACTGCGTAGCTCTGGAACGCGCCCGCAAACACCTTCTTCGCGCCCTCTACGGTCGGAGCGGTTGCCTGATGGTAATGGTCGCCGCCGAACGAGTAGACATGACCGAAGTTCGTGAGACCGGTGTAGTGATACGTACCGGATTCGATATCGACGAAGTATTCGCCTTCTTCAAGCGTCGGAACCTCTACAACGTCGCTCTGGAAGTCGCCCGTGAAGGCGATCGACCCGTCGCTGAGCAGCATGCAGATGCTCGTCGAAGTCGCGCGGACTTCGGTGATCTTGCGGCCGTTCAGGAACTCGCTCATCTTCACGCCCTTGCCGGTCGTGATCTTCTCGCGCGCCATGTTGTAAAGGCCGCGCGTACCGGAATAGATGCTCGTCTGCTTCTTGTCGAGACCGACGACGTAGTTCAGCGTGAAGTCCACATCGGTGATGTTCGTCTTGCCGATGAAGGAGGTCAGATTCGCGTACGCCTGCTTGTTGCCCCAGATGTACAGCGTGCCGTCGTCCATCAGGATCGCGCTCGCCTGGTAACCGCAGGTGACTCTCTTGATATGGCTGACGTCGATTTCTCCGTTCAGCACCGCATCCGGAACCGGCTCGAGGTTCGGGTTCTCCAAAACAGCGTCCGTCACGGCATACTGACCGAACCGGTTGCTGCCCCAGCCGTAAAACGTACCGTCTTCGCCGATCGCGATGATATGATCCTGTCCGGCTGCGACGTACGCGATCTTCGCGTTCTTCACCTCTTCGGGGATCTCCTTGATGTTGATGCCCGTCGCGCCGATCTGGCCGATGCCCCAGACATAAACCTTGCCATCATTGGAGAGGCCGACCGAGAAGCTGCCGAAGCTGTCGATCATCTTGATGTTGTTCTTCAACGCTCCGGGAACGCTCATCAACGCCATCGTCGGCGGGAGGTCCTTTTGCGTCGTCTCCGTGTACGCATCGTAATACTTGGTCATGAAGTTCGGCGCGATAAACACCACGGCGAACATCACGAGGACGACAAAGACCGAAAAGACCGCAAACTTCCGCTCTATAAAGCGGTTGAAAATCTGACGGGTCGGGCTGACGATCAGCTCGGAATCGTCCGGCACGCCGTTCTTAAAAACGATTTCCTTTTTCGGCTGTTCCTTCTTGCCGAACCATTTCTCCTCATACTTCAGGCCGAAGAAGAAACGGACAAACCAGCGCGCAAGGACGCGGAACACATTTTCTCTTTTCTTCTTTTCCATGGTGTCCCCTCCTTACTTGCTGATACGAACGCGCGGGTCGACAATGCCGTAACAAAGGTCGGTCACGAGGTTCGCAAACAGGCCGATAAAGGTATAAATGACTTCGAGGAACATGATCATGTCGTAGTCCGCCGTCATAACCGAGCTGAAGAACAACAGGCCCATGCCCTTGAATCCGAACATCTGCTCGAGGATGATCGCGCCGGAGATCGTGCCGAAGAAGCCGCCGACGATGATCGAAACCATCGGGATCAGGGCATTCCGCCACGCATGGCTGTAGATAACGACCTTCTCGGTCAGACCCTTGGCGCGCGCGGTACGGATGCAGTCGAGGTTCAACGCATCAATCATCGAAGCGCGGCAAATACGCGTGATGCCCGCAAGCGATCCGAACGTTAAGCAGATCGTGGGCAGCGCAACGTGATGCAGCACGTCCAACACCGCGCGGAAGCCCGTATAAGAACTGCCCGGCGTCTTCATACCGCTGACCGGGAACCAATGCAGGATCGAACAGAAGAAGACAATAAAGATGATGTAGATAATGAAACTCGGCGTTGAGAATCCGATCAGCGTGAAGAACTGCGTGAACCGATCGAACCGGCTCCCCTTCTTGACCGCGCAGCGGATGCCGAGCGGGATTGTGATCCCGAGTACGGCAACCTCCGTGATCACGCCGAGCAGGAACGTGTTCCTCAGGTGCGACGGAATGACGTCAATAACCGGTTTGTTGTATTCGTACGAGAATCCGAAATTCCCCTCGAGGATGCCGGAAACGTGACCGTCATAATACGGATACACGCCGAGCCACCGCAGATACAGAACAAGCTTGTTGTCCGTATCCGTTCCGTACATACGCTGGTACTTCAGATAGAGCTCGTCGAACTTGGTTGCCTTTTCCTCTTCGGAAAGCTGCTTCATCGTCTGCAATTCGGTTCGCGCATCGGTATAAGCACGGTTTGCCGGCATCATCTGATACAGCACGAACAAAACAAACGTCAGAAGAAGGAACACGAAGAGCATGTACAACAACCTCTTAGCGATGTATCTTCCCATAAGTTACTCCTTTAATGCGCACAAGGCGTATTTATATATACACACAAAAGCCGGGACGCTTCCGGCAAATCGTCTGTCGATTTCGGATTTCAAAGAAAATGACCGCATTTTGCGGACGAAAGTCCGTCAACGGCGAACATCTGATAATGGAAGAAAAGCATCCGGCGGCTTTACCGCCGCCGGATGCGGGTTTTGTGATTCAAACGAATCGGTTTGGCTTATTTGTTGAGCCAGAGGATGTCTGCAAAGTCCTTGATGTAGTACGCGGAATAGTCGTCATACATCGCAGGATCGATGGTCATGTTGAACGCATAGTCATACGCAGCGGAGTTGAAGCCGGTTGCGAAGTTGAATGCGCAGTACATCGGCGTTCCGGAATAGTATCCATAAACAGCCTGCTGATAGAGTTCGTCGAGCATCGGATTGAAGTCGCCGATCGTGTTGTAAACGACCATACCGGACTTCTTGACGTTCTCGTTCTCCTTCAGACCGGTCTGGAGCAGATCGGTGAACGGGTTGTTAACCGTGCCGTACCAGTTGATGACGAGCGGCATATAGTAATCGCCGTTGACTTCTTCAGTCTTATAAGCGCCGTCAACCGACTTGTAGTTCTTGTCGTTCTCGTTGATGACATCTGCGGAGATCTTCTTATAACGTACGCCCTCAACATAGTCGGAGCCATCCGCTGCATAGACCCAACCGTCAGCCTCGAGGACTGCGATTGCTTCGTCCGCGCTGGTCGCATAGCTGTTCAGGAGCATGCCCTGATCTTCAGCAGCCTTGTACATCCAGGAACCCTTGTAGTACGGGCCATCGACGACACCGCCGTAACCGCCGGTGAAGTCCTTCGCGAACTGCGCACGATCCATGCACAGAGCGATTGCCTGACGGACAGAGGCGAACTGGGCGGGACCGAAGTCCGCACGGAAACCGAGCTTGCCGTAGCCTGCACGGCTGTAGTGCGTGTAAACATACGCGCCGTTGGATTCGTCAGCAGCCTTCAGAGCTTCGTCGGTCTCTGCGCCGCCGGTGATGCCTGCGATAACGTCAAGACCGCCGGCCTTGAAGTCTTCGAGCTGCGTCGCGGAAACGATCTTCTTGTAAACAACCGTCTCGATCTGCGGAACGGTGCCTTCATAGTTGCCCTTGAAGTTCGGGTTCTTCTTCAGAACAGCGGTGTTGTCCGCGGTGTCGAAGGACTCAACAACGTACGGGCCGGACCACGGTACCGAAGCATAGTTCTCAGCGGAAGTGTCGGTGCAGAGGGTCTTCACAACTGCAGCCTGCTTGTAGTTGCCTTCCTCGTCCTTGGCATAGAACTCATCGGAGAGGTAGCAGCCTTCGCCGTCATCTTTGATCTCAACGCCTTCGCCGAGCCAGCCCGCGGTGTAAACCGGGGAGAAGCCGCCGTAGGTGATCTTGTAGAAGTAGTTCGCGTAATCCGCCAGAACCGTTACGGAGAAGGTGTATTCATCGATCAGATGCAGACCGGAGAAGAACTTCGTGCCTTCTTCGCTGTCCGGACCGGTGTACTTCTGGTAAGCATCCTTCCAGCCGACAACCGTACGGAAGGAAGATTCACGCGCAGCAGCCTGCGTGTAAACCGGGGAGCCCTGCAGCATGGACAGCGCAAGGTAATCCTTTGCGGTGACCGCGGAACCATCGGAGAACTTCAGATCGTCCTTAATGGTGATCGTGAAGGTCAGCGTGCCGTCTTCGTTGATCGTTTCTTCATGAGCAGCAACAACGGTGTCATTCCACTGATAGCCACCCTCTTTGTTTGCCGTGACGGTCTCGAGACCGGAGGTCAGACCTTCAACATCGTTATCGGCAGCGCCCGGAGAGGACTTACCGAAAGCAGCAATACGGAACTGGCCGGACAGGTCGGTCGTGTTGCCGAGGATGATGGAGTTGTCAGCCTTCTCGGAAGACCAGTCGATCAGAGCGGATGCCGGGCTCCAGAACGGGTTCGTCGGATACTCGGTTACGCCCTTGATCTGCGCATTGTACAGATCGTAGTACTCGTTGCTGTACAGCGGGACTTCGGGGAGCAGGTAGTTCCAGCGGGTGATGTACAGTCTCCACCATGCCGCATACGCATCATCTTCCGTCGGATACGTTGCGGTCGGAGTGGTGTTGTAAACCATCGCCATGGTCAGGAAGTCGAGACCGAGCAGCGTCTCCTCGCCGTTGACGAGAATGTACGCAAAACCGGTTTCTTCGTCTTCGATGACGTCATCGAGCGTTACGAGAGAGCCGATCGTCTCAGTGTCGGAGACCTTTGCAAAGTACAGGGACGTATAGTCCGTATCGTACGTAAACTTGCTGAGGGTCATGACATCGGACTCGCTCTGCGCAGCACCGGCGTTCGCAACTTCAAAGTTACGCGGTTCGACCGCTTCCACTGCGGGAGCGGGCTCTTCCGTCGGCTCAGTTGCTTCGGTGGTGGGCTCGGTGGTCTCAGTGGTCGTCGTAGCGGGTGCTTCGGTCGCCGTCGTTTCTGCGGGCTTATCAGTCGCCGGGGTCGTGGCCGCGGTGCTGGTGCAAGCAACTGCTGCGAAAACCATGACAAACGCCATAAGCATTGCCATCAGTTTCTTCATGTTGTTTTCCTCCTACTTGTTTTTTTGGTATACATACCTTCTTATATATCGGAAGCTTGTTATGCTTTCCGGCATATCCTTATCGGTTGCGGGGCTCTTCCTTCCAATAGCTGTTCGGATACTCCGCAAGATCGATCCGCCCGAGCAGGAACAGGATCGCGCCGCAAGCGAGCAGCATCGCCGCCCCTTCGGCATAGTATCGGATATCCCCCGAAAGGAACATCCAGTCCCCCGCGATCGCCCGTACCACCACCGACGCGATCATTCCGACCGCCGTGATCGCCAATACCGCGACCGAGGAGCGCTGCATCCGGACGAATCCGTGCATGTACTGATCCCTTCGCATCGGCTTTTGCCAGTATGGAAGGGACGCCGCTCCCATCAGGAGATACAGGGCCGGGAACAACGCGGCTCCGTGCGGGATCAATACCCAGTAGGATCCGCTGCCCGCATGATTCGTCAGCAAAACGAATCCCCCGAGCACCGCCGTACACACCGCCAGCGCCGCAGCGCCGATCAGCATGCCGACCGTTTGTGAGCCGGTTTCCCGGAGAACGTACCAAATGCCGATATACGTCGTCTTCTTCCGCGTTTTGCCGGACGCATCCGTCACCAGCTCGGTTTTGAAATCGTCCACATAGCGAAAGGTATCGGTCAGGCCCTTGCCGTTTCCCCGCTGTTTCTGCATCCGAATCCTCTCCTTCTGTCGTTCCGACGCGGCGAGTCTCCCTTCATTCGGGTCTCCGATCGCACAAACACCGTCTCCCTATCACCCATTTTCCACTACAATATCGGGAAAATAAATAATATATGCAATATAATACCATGTTCTCTTTCAAATGCAAGCGTTTTGAGGATTTTTTTCTTCATTTTTACATCCAATTTGTATAAAAATGCCAAAAATGGGCTTGTTTATACATTATATACACACCCTTTACGCCCGCCCGTTTCGCCCGGGTTCCTTGACAATCTTCCCATCCTCCCATGCGCTTGCGGAGTCGGTTTGGAGAAACGGTTTTGGCATTTTATGCAGAATGCGACGCGAAATTGCATACAAAACCCCGTCCCGAAACGATCGGAACGGGGAAATCTCTTCTTAATAATATTTATGGAATATCGTCGATCAAAACTTCGGGCGCCGCTTCGAGCTCCCGGGGATTTTTCAAAAGCTGCTCGAACCGCTTGAACGCGAGCGCGTACTGCGAGCCGTTGCAGATGCGCTCATCCATAACGATGCCGATCGGCATCATCTTCACGAACCGGATCTCGCCCTTTCTGCGCACCGGCGTCTCCCGCGAGTTGCCCATCGCCATGAGCATTGTCGTCGTGCCGAAATTGTAGACGTGATGATAGATGTAGTTCGTGCGAATCGAGGCAAGATTCGTGATCGTCATCGAGCAATGGAACGGCGACGCGTCGATGATGCTCTTGGGCAGCAGGCCGTGCTTGTCCATCCACTTGAACACGTTCACGCCGAACCGGCACAGCCCCGGCACCGCAAGGAGCTTGCGGATCAGATCATCGGTGCTGTTCGTGTCGCCCGCGCCGCGGTTCTCCTGAATATAGGCGTCGATCGTTTCCTGCACCTCGAAGATGTTCATCTTGCGATCGAAATGCATTTTGTTCATCGTTCCCTCATGCTCGCCGGGCTTGAGAACGACCATCCCGATCGCGACTTCGTTGCGCGCATAGATCGTTTTGTTGACGACGAAGCGGTTCAGGTACGGGAACTCGCACAGCGTCCGAATATACGCCGCGAGGACAACGCCGAGGTGCGAGAGCGAAACGCCCTCCTTTCGCTTTTCGTGCAGATAGTTCTGAATCGGCTCGAGGTCGATATCGACCTCGGTCATGTTCATGGAATCGCTGCGCTCCGCCATGATATGCGCGGCGACCTGATACATCGGCTGAATGGTTCGCACTCTGCGTCCGTCTTTTCTCATCTTCTTTCCTCCTGTTCGGTTTCTTTTTCGGCAATCGTTACCGATAACTGCGTACGGTTTCGTTGTACGCGCTGACAAGATCGTGCAAAAGCTCCAGCTGCGGAAAATCATTCTTATAGGCGATATTGATTTCCCGCATCATCGAAAGGTTTTCGACCGGCAGCAGCACGATTTTGTTCTTTTTCAACTCGTCGAGGCACGCGCTCTTGGGCAGAACCGAAACCCCGAAGTCGCGCCGGACCAGATCCTTGATCGTCGCGATGTTATCGAGCTCCAAGATCACGTTGAAATCGCGGATGCTCATATTGTTGCTCTCGAGATGCGCCGCAAACAGATTGCGCGTGCCGGAGTTCGGCAGACGGATGATCATGCGCTCCTTTTTCAGCTCATTCAGCGTCACCATCGCACGCGAAGCGAACGGATGATTCACCGACACCGCCAGCATCAGGCAGTCCGTATCCAGCAGCAGGTAGTTGACGCTCGACGACGGAATCCGCCCCTCTACGATCGCTAAATCTATTTCATAATTCTTGAGCTTTCGATAAAGATTATTGATCGTATCGGTGACCATCTTGATCGTGACCTGCTCATGCTCCGCGCAGTATACCGCAAGCGCTTCCGCGACCGGGTTGCTCTCCGCCGTATGCGTGATTCCGACCGCAAGATGCGTGACAAGCTGTTTGCTGTCCGCAAGGTCCTGGCAGAGGTTGTTGTACAGCCCGAGCAGCTTTTTGGCGCATTTGACGACCGCCTGCCCCTCATGGGTGACGATCACCTCGCCCTTACGCCGGTCGAAAATCCGGACGCCGAGCTCCTC
Organism: uncultured Eubacteriales bacterium; assembly: GCA_900318765.1. Lineage (GTDB taxonomy): Bacteria > Bacillota > Clostridia > Christensenellales > CAG-138 > UBA3792. Next base: position 9,487 of record ONLX01000037.1, on the reverse strand, counting down.
CTCCAGCACCTTGATATGGTGACTGACCGCCGGCTGCGTGATGGACAGGCGCTTTGCCGCTTCCGAAAAGCTCCGGCTCTCGTACACCTGCAGCACCGAGTATAATTTGGGATCCAGCATACATGACTCCTCAAGTATAAAGAGAATTTATCCATCCGAACGTAAAATTGATTTTACAAATTCGTCGTTCTCTATTATAATAACATAGTTATCAGAAAAATCAAGCACGGAAAGGCGGTTTGCGACATGACTCTCGGCGGTTATATGTTCCAACAGTTCTCGCTTGGACAGTATCTGGAATTCTTCCTGCGCATCTTGGTCGCATGCATCTGCGGAGCGGCGATCGGCTTTGAACGCAGCATGCGGTTCAAGGAGGCGGGCATCCGTACGCACATCATCGTCTGCTGCGCTGCGGCGCTCACGATGATTATCTCCAAATACGGGTTCGCGGATCTGACCGACCCGGCCGGCGTTGTGTTCAACGGCACCCGCGGCGCGGATCCGGCGCGTGTCGCGGCGCAGATCATCAGCGGCGTTTCGTTCCTCGGCGCGGGGATCATTTTCCGCAACGGGACCTCGATCCGCGGTCTGACGACGGCGGCGGGCATCTGGGCCACGGCGGGCATCGGCCTTGCCATCGGCAGCGGAATGTATGTGATCGGCGTGTTCGCGACGGCGATCGTTGCCCTGCTGCAGGTATTCATGCATAAGTTCATGCTCAGCGCAGATTCGATGACCGTCGGTCAGATTCATTGCACGGTTCTGCATTCCGACCGGTTCCGCGCTGCGCTGAACGGCTATATCGCGGAAAAGAAGATGCAGATCGTTGCGAGCAAGATCGCGTTCAATGACGACGGCTCCGCCACCTATGACCTGACGCTGCGGATGTCCTCGGATATCACGCTGAACGATCTGAGCCAATTCCTCGAATCGAACGAAGGCATTCGCGAGATCCGCTGCGAACTCGGAAAATAGATCTTGCGCCACGCAAAAGCGGGTTTGGAGCAACATGGATCTGAAGGAAAACGGAGCAGTCCGACAGGCTGCTCCGTTCTGTATGTTGACAGGCAAGGCATAACCCTATAGAATGGAACCATCCGAAAAAAAAGAGCGTACACCAATGATTCAGAACGCGATCGTTGACGAATTGCATAGCGGCGCAAAGCAAGGCGGAGAGGGGAACCTCTTCTTGTTTGCGGCGATTGTAAAGTACTTCCGATCGTGGGGAAGCCGCAGGACGCAGCCAAAACGATTGCAGCAGCGTACGGCAGGAATCTCGAATTCCTGAAGAAAAACAATGCGGAATTCAAATGACCGCAAATGAGCGCGGCGGGGATTGACTTCCCCGCCGCTTACTGTTTTCTTATTTTGTCCCGAGGACGGCATGTACTGCGCCGAGCGCCGGAAGCTCCTTCGTTCCGATCCCGTATCCGGCGAAGCGAGGCTGCATCGCAGGCATCGATCCGAATCGATCGGCATAATACGTCAGCATTGCAGCGCCGGTCGGCGTGCAGAGCTCTCCTTCGTATTCGCCTGCGAAGGTCGGACATCCCGCAAGCAGCTCCGCGGTTGCCGGCGCCGGAACCGGCAGAATGCCGTGCGCGCAGCGCACCGTTCCGAATCCGACGCGAATCGGCGAGACGATCGTCTCCTCCGGCGCAATCCTTTGCATCAGCCAACAGAACGCCGTAATCCGCTCCACCGCGCCCATGCGACCGACCTCGTGGAACTGCACCGCCTCAAAAGAGACGCCATGCACCCGCGCCTCCGCCTCCGCAAGCCTCCGATAGATGGCGCGCGCATCCGTTCGAACCGCATCCGAAACCGGGATGCGATCGATCGCTTCCGAGATAGCGGCAAAATCGGTGTGCACATGCCGCTCCTCCGTTCCCCAAGCGGCAGGGAGAAGCTGCGTTCCGATCGTTCCGAATCGACGGACGGTCTTTGTCGCAAGCCGTGCGCTCTCGGGGCGCAGGGCGTTCCATTCGGTCAGCGCTTTTTTCGGGTCGGACTGCAATTCAAGCAGCGCGGCGACGAGCATATCGCACGCCGCGCCCATGCCGCAGTCGAGATACAGGATATTCAACGGGATTTTACTCCTTCCGTTTCGGGTTGTTTTCGATCAGCTTTGCCCGTTCAAACGCCATCACGACGAGCGGGACAAAGATGATGTGCAGCACGATGGCGGGCAGCGCCTCGACAAAGTGCTTGGCAAGGAATACCTCAAAGGTATACGCGTTGCCCTGAATGCCGAGGATGATTGCGTTCGCCACGCCCGATACGACCCGGCCGAGCAGCATCGCGACGATCAGCGACACATAGATGCTCCATGCTTTGCGCGGGAGAACCTTGAACAGCAGACCGACGACCAGACCGTACGCAGCCAGCTCAAACGCCATGGCAAGCCCCGTCGGAAGAATCGGCGGACGGCTGAGCGTCAGCGACCGGAGCAGCGGCGCGACAAAGCCGACCGCAAGGCCCCATTGCCAACCGCACAGAAAGCCGCAGAGGAATACCGGAATGTGCATCAGGCTGAACATGGTGCCGAGCGTTACGTCGCCGAGCGTCAAAAACGGCAGCACGTAGCACAGCGCGAGGCAGATCGCGGCATAAATGAGTTTTTTGAGTTGTTTGTTCATCATCGTTTCCTTTCTTGATCGGATAAAAAAGAAGATACCGTGGCACTTCTGTGCGTTGATATCTTCCGGATATCCCATCTGTTTTGTGAAAAAAGAACGACTTCCTGCCGTATCCGCCGGCTCGTGCCGACATAGAATAGTATAACGGAATCCGCTTGCTTTGTCAACCGAAAAGGGATCCCAAACGGGATCCCAAAGTCTTTTTGTCGTTTTCTGATTATTCTACGTCAAACGATTCCGTCCAGAATTCGTTGCCGTACAGATCCGTCAGGCAATAGCAGAAGCGGCAGGACTCGTTCTCCACGGTCATATCCTCCACCTTCAGCGTGCCGCGCACGGTCAGCGAATTCTCGAGCTGATACGAGGCGGTATAATTCCCGTCGTAATCGTAGTAATCGCAAACGAACGTGAGCACATCTCCGTTCTCGAGCGGGAGGCATTCCTTGGCGACCGTGTCCGTTTCACCGCCGGTGTACACCTTCTGATAGCCGACGACGCTCGGTACGTCGTTCTCGAATACGATCATCAGGTTGACCAGTTCGCCGTTCAACAGCGCCGGAACGCGGCCGTTGATCGTCGTGACGCCGTTGTCCGTCGTTGTATTCAGGAAATAATACGGAACGATATGCCCTTCGATCCCGATCCATGCGCCGTCCCATTCGAGGATCAGGTTGCCCTTGGCATCGAGTTCATACACGTTGTCCAGTCCGAGATCGAGGAAGCCCTCCCCGTCGTTGACAAAAACGTTCAGCTGCACGGACTCGACAAGCGCCCATTGCTCCTTCGAAAGCGAGAGAACATACTTGCCGTTTTGCTTGGTGGCCTTCATGTCCGCCGTGCTCAACGAGTTCTCATCATAATACGCGCGATTTTGCAAGACCCTGCCGGAATCGAACCAGCCCGAACCGCTGCCGCCGAGAATCGTTGAGAGGAAGTCCTCCGGTTCCGAGGAACCGAGCAGCGTTGAGCCGAACAGGCTCGCAATATCGCTGCCGCCCTGGGATCCGCCGATCAGCGACCCGACAAGGCTGCCCGCGCCGGAGGTCGAAGACGACGATCCGCCGAGCAGGTAATCGAGCATCGAGCTTGCCGAGAAGCCGGAGCTTCCGGTGTAGCTGCCGAGCAGCGAACCGATCGGAGACGAGGTCGTGCCGCCGGTTGCGATCTGACCGCCCGCCGCAAGCGAGGAGAAGTTCTTGATCGCGGATGTATAATCCGCATCCATGCCGATGTTGTCATACACCTTGACCGCATTCGTCATCCCGCTGAACGAGGAATACGGGAAGTAGATCGAAAGCCCGTAGGAATTTGCCATCGAGGTCGAGGTGCGGTTGTATTTGATGCAGCCCTGCAGCGCCTTGACGAGCGCCGTCGATTCGGAGGTGTTGATCTTCTTTGCAAGATCGACCAGATCGACATGATTCACGCGGCTCGATTTGCCGAACTCCCGCACATCGGCGCGCGCATCGGATACCGTGCTGTACTCATTGCCGTCGAGCAGCTCGCCGACCGACTTCGAGAACGCCGCAAACGGTTCCGGAACGGTCTTGGAAAACTCTGCAAGATCGATGATCGAAAGCGTCGTATTGCAGCCCGGATACTTCTTTTTGCAGACGTTGTTGAAATCATCGATGATCGTTTTGGACAGCTCCACGGTCGACTTCGACGTGTTCTTGCTCAGCTCGGTCAGCCAGTTCGTATAGTACCAGCCGCAGCCCGGTTCGGATTCCTCCGACGCGATCAGGTAATCCGCGTGTTTCTCGCAGACGAGCGCCGTTTCGAGCGTTCCCATCAAGCACGCGTCGAAGCCGATGAAATCGAACTTCACGCCGCCGTTTTTCAGCGCCGTATGGATCTTATCGAGCGTCATGGAGCCGGAATAATACTGGTCATACCCGTAGCCCGAGATCGCGCCGCCGCCGTGATCCCAAAGGATCAGGCAATAGCGGTTCGCCGGATAGTTCTTGGCGCAGAACTGAATGAACTCTGCAAGCGTATTCGGATCGATCATCGACTTGCGGCCCATGTTCGTCGAAAGCGGCTCGAGTCCCTGACTCGTCACGCGATAGCGCTGATTCGTCGTGTTCGAGATGACCGAATTGTTCCACTTCTTGGTGCCGCCCGTCTCCACGATGATGTTCACCTTGTCATCGTTCAGATTGGCGTGGAGCATTTCGTTCAGGTCGGAGGTGCCCATGCCGTATTCGCTTTCAAGGTCGGTGCCGCAGAGATAGACCATCAGCGTAACCTCATCCTTGCCGCTGCCGAGAATCGTCGTATACTTATCGCGCGCGACATTTGCGACCGTCGTATTCACGGTCGTCTGAGAGGTGGAAGCCGATACGGTTTCCGGCGCGGTCGCATCGGTTGGATCGATCGTACCGCCGAGCAGCGTTTCCAACGCGCCCGTCGCAAACGACGTGCCGCTCGATCCCGTATTGTTCGGATCGGAATAGAGATTGTCGTATCCGTCGCCGTCCAGCATGTTTTCAAGGACATCCAGATTGCCCATCTCGGGGATGGAGCATCCGCCCGCGCAGACGCGGATCAGCAGAACGATTGCGACAATCACCACGATCAGGATGATGATGCGCTTCAGCCCGCCGCCGAACAGCAGGCCAAGCAGTCCGCCGGAGCCGGAGCTTGCGCGCGATTCAGCGGATTGCTGCGATTCCGTTCTTCTGCCGGAGTAGCCGTCTTTGCGGCCAACCGGACCGTTGGTGTTGACTTTCTCGGTTTTGCGGACGCTGCCGCCCGAGGAGATCGGCGTGCGCTTTCTGCCGCCGGAGCCGGGAGTGTTGTTCATACGATTCCTTTCTTGCGTTACGCGTGCTGTTCCGGCGCGGGCAGCCCGGTCACGCGGCGACCGAGATGATTTGCCCATGCCTCCTGATACATCCGATAATACGAAATACCGCGACGGCTGCGAAGCCGTTTCAGCGGCGGAAAGTTTGCCCATAGGATCGACGGAAGCCCGATCACAATCAGATACAGAGGTCCAAGGATCAGCGACTGGATCGAATGCCCGAATTCATGGACCAGGATCCGCTGCTCCGCCTCGTGAATCCACTCCGGCGGCGCGGTATCCGGCAACACCTTGCCGAGAAACAGGAACATTCCGAGCGACATGCTTCCGCCGAGCCTCCACCGCGTCACAACCGCGCCGAAAAACCGCTCCTTCGGGCGACGGACCAGCAGCAGAGTCAGCGAAGCGCCGAGCAGATTCTGCACAATGCCCCACGTCCATTGCAGCACATAATACAGCGCCCGCATTCCCTTGCATCCTTTCCGCGATAATGTGATATTATATCAAACTTCCCAAAAAAAGAAAATAGCCTATGGCAGTTTTTTCGGAAAAGCTTGCAAAACGCGGCTCCTTTGGGAGCCGCGTTCACAGAGGGGTATTCCGTTTTTTGCCATGCGTTTTCTTCTTTGAAGAAAACGCGGATCAGCCTTCGACGATCAGATTTTCGATGAACCGTATCGTAGACGTGTTGGTTCCGGCGACGGGCCATTTGGCGGCAAGATCGGTGAGGCTGATCTTTTCACCGGTGGGCTCATACCAGTCGTAGGAGGAAAAATGACGTAGGTAGCTGCCGTCGGGGAACTGATGCCCGGCGCGGGCAAACATCTCATTGCGCGCGAAGTTCAGCAGCTGCAAAAGCGTGTACTCGCTCGTTTGCGGAATGTCCCAAAGCTCGGCATACGTCAGCGGCTCGCTGATGCTCTTGGCCATCACAAGCCCGTTTTCATCGAACGGGGAACGGCTCGCGTTTTCAGCGAAGACCATGCTTCCGCCGTTGAGCGTATAGATCGTGTAATCCTTGAGATCCGAAGTCGAGCGCGCGTCGGCCCGGGTCGTGACGGTTTTCAGCGTCACGTCGCCCGCGGTATACCCGCTTTCCTCGAACAGATCGTAAACATCCGCGATCAGGTACTCCGCTCCCTCGGTGGTCGTGATGTCATACACGATGCGGAAGCAGTTTTTATGCGGCGTCGTCGCGTTGCCGACCGCAAACAGGTTCATCAGAACCGAACCGGATTGGAATTTGCTCCCGTAATACGCCTTTTTCGCGTCGCGGATCGCCACGCGCACGGCCGTCTGATCAAATCCATACAGCGATGTGATCGCGCTTTGGGCGTTCGTTGCACCCGATGGCGGCACGGTCGTAACAGGCGTATCCTCGGGGGGCTGCTCCTGCGGCTGTTCAGCGACAGGATCCAAAGGCGCTTCGGCTGCAGCGCCGGTATGCGCTGCCATCTCCTCCGCCGTCCATGTCCAGGAAGGATGCACAATACGGATATGGTTCTCGGCCAGCGTTTCCATGATCGTCGTCATCGTGCTCTGCGTTTGCAGCCGGTATCCGCCGTCCGTAGGCGAAACGCCGACGCTCAGGCTCATAATTGCGTTGTAGCCGCTGTGCTGGGTCGGATCGAGCGGCAGATCAAACGCGCAGACGGCAAGGAGCGCGTCCCGATTCAACGTCGCGCTGTACGACCCGTCGGCCTTTTGAGAAACCGTCACGTAATCCGCAAGCGTAATCTCCGTGAACCCATCGGACGGCTGCGTAGCGCGGCTGCCGATGATGTCGTTCTCCGTCCAGTCCCATTGCGTGTTCTTCAGCACGACGCCCGCCTTGCGCAGCAGCTGTGAAAAATTGGCGTCGGTGGACGTGCTGATCGTTTCAAAGTGATATCCGGTCTCATTCTGCGTAACGGCAACGTCGAGCGAGCGGATCGCCGCAACCTCGGGATAGCTGCCGATCTCGTTTTCCGGCGGGACGGGCAGATGCAGCTCCCAGATCATCCGTTCGGTATCGAGACGAAACTCATAGCGCTCGCCGATCTTGGCGGTCATGATATAATCGGATACGTTGACCTGCCTCAGATTCGCGCCGAACGCGAAGTACGCAACGATCACACAGGCTGCGATCAGCGCAACGATCAGCATGCCGATCACGCTGACAGAGCGGCGCATTTTTTTCCGATTCAATCGTTTCATGCTCCGTCCTCCTTACGCGCGCTTGCCGCACTTGGGACAAACGTACTCCGAGATCGGAAACGCCGTGCCGCAGAAGATGCAATGCTGCGTTCCGCTCGAACGCGGCGCGCGGAACAGGGTTTCATCGAGCGCAGGCGCGTCTTCCTCCTCCATCGTTTCCTCTTCGGGCTCCGGATCGGGCTGCGGGCGGACCTTTTTGTGGATCACCGGCGAAAACGTTTCCTCATACTCCTCAACCGAGACAGTCTCGTTTTCAAGGAACGCTTCCTCCTCCTGCTGCATTGATGCGCTCTTGCGGGATTTGGTATCATCGCGGAACGCCGCATACGCGAACACGATCACAATCACCGACAGCAGGCATGCGATCCCGATAATCAACGCCGGAAAGCCCGTGGTGCGGAACAGTTGATAGATCGATCGACCTGCAAACGCCGGATCGATCGCCACCGTCAGCAGCGCAAACGCGCCGTACAGAAGTGTGGTCAGACCAAATGTGATCAAAACGGTGCGAACGGTTTTCATAGAACACCTCATTTCTCAATCAAAGATTGTATTTCACGGAGCAGCCGCATATTGCTGCGCTCCGTTTCCGTCATATCCGCCGTACGGTCCGGCGTTAAAACATGGTACCACGGGTATTGGGCGTAATGCTCGCCAAACTCGCGCTCGGAGTGCTCGTCAAACGAGGCATAGTAACGCGCATAGATTTCCTTTCGCGCGTACCGCAGCAGCTTGGCAAGCGAATAGCCTTCCGTCGCGGTCAGCTTCCAGATATCGTCCTCCTCGAGCTTATCGTACGTCGGCGACCAATACACGCCGTTTGCCATGCGATAGCTCGTCGGTTTTCCGGCAAACTGCACAAAGCCGTTCTGATCAAACGCGCGCTTTTGGGAAACCTTCACGCCGCCTCCCGAAAGGATTACCCCATTTGAAAAGGCAAGGCGCTTGCAGTCGGTTTCCTTTTTGTGCTGTGTGACGTTCACGCCTTGAAAAATCACGCGCCCGTTCTCGAGAGACAGATTGCCGATCGATACGCGAAAGTACACGGTCGTTTCTTCGGGTGACGGGGTTGCCCATGCACGGTAAGCCGCCTGATAGCTGTTCTCGGTGCCGCGATCGTTGACGCTGAACGCTACCTGCACTTTTTGAAACGAGACGTCCGGCCCAAAGTGCTGCTCCAGAAAACGATCCCGCGCCGTCTGTACCGCTTCGCAAACCGACCGCAGGTTATACCCGTTGCCCTCGGCGTCGACCAGCTTCAAAAGAAGGCCGCCGTTCTGAGACGGGGAAGGCTCTTTCTCGTTCTCTCCATCGTCCGGCGCGTCCACGGTATCCCCCTGCGATCCGGCAAACCAGCCCTTCATCGGCTGCTCCCAGGTCAGGGCCGCAAACGTAATGCCGTGCGCTTTCAGCCGCTCGGTATCCGCCAACACCGCGACCTGCACGGTATCCTCCGTCTCCGTCTCGCCGAGGAAGAGCTCCATCTCGGCAATCGCACGCACATCCTCATAGCGATCCGTTGCACGCTCGTCCGCAGCCGATGGCAGATGCAAATCTTTGAGCAGCGCTTCGGTATCGATTTCGCCGATCGGTTCGCCTGCGGCGTCACGCTCGACCGTAACATACGCGCTCAGATCGACAGGCTCCGGGCGCCACGCGATGCCGACCGCCAGAATCGCCGCAATCGACAGCAAGGCGATCGCCCCAATGCCGATCGCAATCAGTTTCACGCGATTCTTTTGTGCCGAATGCTGTTCCATACTTCTTTGATCTTATTATAACAGGCGTGCGTGAAAATTGTGCGTCCAAAATGCAAATTCTTTTTAACGTTTCCCGCTTTTTCTTC
>ONLX01000006.1 GCA_900318765.1 uncultured Eubacteriales bacterium | reverse complement strand
TTTGGTGGAGCATAGGAGATTCGAACTCCTGACCTCAACATTGCGAACGTTGCGCGCTACCAACTGTGCTAATGCCCCTTAGCAAAGAACATTATACACACTTTTTTGAAAAAAGCAAGCCTTTTTTTAAAAAAATCTGAAATCGCACGCTTTGCGCATCGAAACCGCAAAAGAAAGATGGTTCATATTATGCAGTGATCCGATTTAAAAAATCCGCAGCAATTGTCTCGTACCGCTCCCGATCGGTCAGATAGCTCAAACCATGTCCTGCGTTCGGGAACGAATGAAACTCAATGCGATCGGGATTTGCAGCAGCAATTTTTCTGCCCATTTCACAGGGAACAAATCCGTCCGCTTCTCCGTGTATCAGCAAGATCGGAAGATGTGTCCGTTGAACCGCGCGTATTGCATCTGCCGTGCGATCGGAAAGATTGACTCCGCCGAACAGCCAAGTTCCATACCAAAGAAAACAATACATGAATCTCGGCGGAAGTTTCATATCTTTTAGAACTTTCAGCATAATCGCTTTCGGTGATGTATAAGCAGCATCCGCGATTGCTCCGACTACCTGTTTCGGAAGATCGAGCCCACATGTCATCAGCACAGTGGCTCCGCCCATTGAAATCCCGCTCAAAACGATTTTCGTTTCCGGTCCGTTCCGCTCAATCACATAATCTATCCATTTTAACAGATCGTATCGTTCTTTAACTCCCATCGTGATCGAACGACCTTCGCTCGTAAGGTGTGCGCGCTGTTCAATCAGCAAAACATTGTATCCGAGGTTCAGGTAATACATCGCCCCTCCGGAAAAATCCCTCGTCGGCGTACCGCGATACCCGTGGCAACAGATCAGGACAGGCTTTTTAGGCTCCCTCGCGTAATATCGACCGGATAAGCGAAGGCCATCCTGCGAAACAATCGTAACCTTCTCGTATGGAACTTCCTTCAATGTCTCAATCATCTGATAGATTCCCTTGGAAAGATGCTCTGGAAGATCATTGTCTTGTGCGCGATGATCCTTTTCCTGCCCCTTCTTGGGAGATCGAAGCCCTATATGCCAAACGATATAGGAGATAATTTGTATCACAATCAGCAGACCGATTGCTCCCCAAAATACATATTTCATAATGCCCTCTTTCTCCGGTTACTTTGTCCTATAATTTATTCCAATAGGTCTGGCGGTTGGCTCCGGCGTCGGAACCGGGGTGTATTTCGGTACCGGTGCATGTGTCGGACGCGCAGTTGCAGAATGCTTCGGAGCAATTGTCGGAACAATCAATCCTGCTGCATAGGAAGGAATGGAGAGATACGGATTATGCGGATCGGGATCCGTTGGATCCCACCCATATTGATGATTCACATCCATATAGGGCTCCTCATAGATCAACTTCGGTTTTTCCGGATGGTCCGGTCCCGCCGCATCCGTTACCGTAACTCTTGTTCCGATTCGGCAATTCCGATAGATCCAATAGCAATCACCGACCAACATCCGAACGCAGCCATGGGATACATCGGTTCCGAGTTTCTCATATTCCGCAATTAGGATTTGTTGCTTTCCGTTCGGAAGATAGTTTTTATATTGTCCCGCGGAGGGAACCGTGTGAAACAGATAATGCCCGCGGAATCGGCTTGCGTATTGCGCGTAGACCATGACTCCATTCAATCTTGACATCGCCTTATACTCATATTGCGCTGTGATGGAAAAATCGCCGCGCGGCGTATACCTTCCTCCGTCGCCTGTAGAGCAAATGAAAACCTTTTCCACTTCCCAGTCACCGTTTTCCGCACGAAACACAACGACCGACTGTGAGCCGATAAAGACGACAATATGTCTCTGTCCTTCTTTGGTTGGGTTTACGGAAGGAGCGTACGGTGAAACAACAAACCGTTCCGTCTCGATCGGCAAAGCGCCGGGAATCATCTCTCCCGTCTCATCCGCCGGATAGAAGGCCGGATCTGTGTTCCCAACCGTTCCGTAGACATAATGATCTCCGGATTCTTCGGCTGTGATGCCTCCGATCGCTTCCATTGCGCGGTAGTCCCTTTTTAGGCGAAATGTGCTGATGTCTAAGGCTATACATACGCCCGGGCGCTCATTCTCCGGAAGGATCGGCGTAGTCGCAGCAAGCTCCCCGGTTTCCTCCGCCGGAAAAAAGGAGTAATCTTCTTGTACGATCACCCCATCGGAGAGGGTACAAATCACTCCCACCGTCCGATACTCTACCACGCCGTTTTCATTGAGAAACGCATACAGCGGAAAGGTCTCTTCTTCCGAGGTCAGATTCGTATAGAAATCCGGGACGTTTATCGACCGTGCGAGTTCCGCCCGTTCGGGTTCCGTCTGCTCAACTTTCGGTGTCGGGGAGGGCGTAGGCGCAGGCGTGATACGTTTGGTCGGGATGGGAGAATCCGTAGGCGCAATCGTTTCATTTGCGCTGCAACCAACAGACAGCACGCATGTCAAAACGAACATAAGTGCTGCCCCTAAGATCCATATAAATTGTTTTACATTGTTGTTATGCTGCATGAGCTCCTTCATTCTGCGAGCCGTTCTGCAATATTCCGCGCTACAAAAACACCGCTTGCCGAGGCATGCGACAACGAGTGCGTAATACCGCTTCCGTCGCCAATAATATAAAGCCCCTTTTGAACGGTTTCCAACCGCTCGTCCAATGCAACCTCCATATTGTAGAACTTGACTTCAACGCCGTAAAGCAACGTATCATCATTCGCAGTACCGGGCGCAATCTTATCCAATGCATAGATCATCTCGATGATGCCGTCCAGAATGCGCTTCGGAAGCACAAGACTCAGATCGCCCGGAGTTGCGTTTAACGTCGGAATCGTGGTTGATTTTGCAATCCTTCTTTGATTGCTTCTTCTTCCGCGAATCAGGTCGCCGAACCGCTGTACCATGACGCCGCCGCCAAGCATATTGCTGAGCCGTGCGATGCTTTCGCCATAACCGTTGCTGTCCTCAAACGGTTCCGAAAAATGCTTCGATACCAGCAGTGCGAAGTTGGTATTATCCGTCTGCCTCGCCGGATCTTCATAGCTGTGTCCATTGACTGTTACGATTCCGTTCGTGTTCTCATTGACGACGATTCCATGCGGATTCATACAGAACGTACGCACATTGTCTTCAAACTTTTCAGTTCGATAAACAATCTTGCTCTCATACAATTCATCGGTCAGTTCGGAAAATACCACCGCAGGCAGCTCAACGCGAACGCCGATATCAACGCGATTGGATTTTGTCGGAATGCCGAGCCGCTTGCAAACATGTTCCATCCATTTGCTGCCGCTTCTGCCGACCGATACGACGCAAGTATCGCTTTCGAATTCGCCTCGATTCGTTTGTGCATGGAATCGTCCGTCTGCATCGACGATCAGGTCTTCCACCGTCGTTTCAAAAAAGAACGAAACATGCTGCGACAAATATGCATACATATTCTCCAGAACAACATAGTTGATATCTGTTCCGAGATGGCGAACGGAAGCGTCCAGCAAATTCAGCTTATGTTGAATGCAAATGCGCTTGAATGCGGATCCCGCCGTTGAATACAGCTTGGTTCCTTCTCCGCCGTACTGCATATTGATCTGGTCCACATATTGCATCAGCTCCAGCGCTTTCTTCTTCCCGATATACTCGTAGAGCGTTCCGCCGAAATCGTTCGTGATGTTATACTTGCCGTCGGAAAAAGCGCCCGCTCCGCCGAATCCGCTCATGATCGAGCAGGTTTTGCAGTGAATACAGGAGCGAATCTTTTCCCCGTCGATCGGACATTTACGCCCGGAAAGCGCATGTCCCATCTCCAATACGGCGATATTCAGATCCGGGCGTTTTTGGATCAGTTCGTATGCCGTAAAGATACCGCCTGGCCCGGCCCCGATAATGATTGTATCAAATTTCATATGCTTATCCTCATACTCCGTTCACAGAATCCAATACGTTGGTATAATACCATATTTCCAAAGCGTTGGCAAGAAAAACGTATACAAACGACAAAGAACGATCGGAAATCCTCTCATCTGTTCGACTGCTTGCCATCCGAACAGAATTCTGCTCCATTTTACCCATTTCAAACAAATCTGCACTTTTCTTTTGTAACATCCGATGATATAATACACTTTATCAGAAATGGGAGTATAAACGAAATGAACGTCAAGGAATCGTTGGCAAACGCGCTTGCGCCGCTTTGCAGCGTAAGTCCGACAGAGTTGGAGGACTGGTTCGAAGTTCCGAAAAAAGCGGATATGGGAGATCTTGCTTTCCCCTGCTTCCGGCTTGCAAAGGTACTTCGAAAGGCACCTCCTGTAATTGCTGCCGCATTGAAAGAACAGCTTGTTCTTCCGGATGGAATTGCAAAAGCGGAAGCAGTCGGAGGCTACCTGAATTTCTTTGTGGACGCGGAGGCACAAGCTGCTTCGGTTCTCGGAAAGGTCCTTTCACAGGGGGATCGATACGGCTCTTCCGAAATCGGTAACGGAAAAACCGTCTGTGTCGAATACAGCTCGATCAATATTGCGAAGCCGTTCGGATTTCACCATCTTCCGACCACCGCAATCGGCAATGCGCTCTACCGGATTTATCGGTTTCTTGGGTATCGTACGGTCGGCATCAACCATCTCGGCGATTGGGGAACGCAGTTCGGTAAGATGATTACCGCCTATAAGCTTTGGGGAACAAAGCCGATCGATGATTACAGCATCCGCGAGCTGGTAGCACTTTATGTCCGATTCCACGAGGAAGCCGAAAAGGATCCGGGCCTGAACGATCAAGCGCGCGCATGGTTCCATAAGATTGAAACCGGCGACGCTGAAGCGCTTGACCTCTGGAGCAAGATGAAAGACGGAACGATCCGTGAAGTCAAAGTCACTTACAAGCGGATGGGAATTGATTTTGACAGTTGGGCAGGCGAATCCTTCTATGAGGATAAAATGCCCGCGATCATTCAGGAACTCCGCGATAAAGGGATTTCAAAACTTGATCAAGGTGCCGAGATCGTAGACCTCAGCGAATGGAATATGCCGCCGTGCATTATCGTCAAATCGGACGGAAGCACGATCTATGCAACGCGCGACATCGCTGCAGCGTGCTATCGAAAAGAGGCATACGATTTCTGCAAGTCGCTTTACGTAGTTGCATATCAGCAGGATTTGCATTTTCGTCAGTTTTTCAAAGTGTTGGAATTGATGGGGCGCGATTGGGTCAAAGACTGCGTGCATGTCAATTTCGGCATGGTCAGCATGGAGGATGCAAGCTTTTCGACTCGGAGCGGCAACATTCTGTATCTTGATGATATTCTGCAGGCTGCTGTTGACAAGACATACGCGATTATCTGTGAAAAGAGTCCGGATCTGGAAGATAAACAAAGCGCTGCTGAGGCGGTCGGTATCGGAGCAATTCTCTGGTCGGTCCTGTATAATAACCGGATTAAGGATGTTTCGTTCTCTTGGGACAAGATTCTGAACTTTGACGGCGAAACCGCTCCGTATGTTCAGTATACGCATGCGCGCTGCTGCTCGGTTCTGAGAAAGGGTTCCGATTCCTATGGTACGGATCCCGACGCTTCCCTGCTCGACGATCCTTACAGCAAAGCACTTTTAACTGCAATCGAAGCTTTCCCGAATGCGGTACAGTCTGCTGCGGAGAAATATGAACCATACGTCGTTTCCCGCGCAATCGTTGCCATTGCTTCGGCATTCAATAAATTCTATTATGAACAGCGTATCATGGCGGACGATCCCGCTGTTCGAAATGCGCGACTCGCATTGACCGACGCGACGCGTCAGGTTTTGAAAAACGGATTGAATCTTTTGGGCATTCAGGCCCCGGAAAGGATGTAATTACTATGCTCGATATCAAATTTGTGCGCGCAAATCCCGATCTCGTTAAGGAGAACATACGTAAGAAGTTCCAGGATGAAAAGCTTGTTCTGGTCGATGAGGTCATCGAACTGGATGCGAAGTATCGTGAAGGCAATCAACGCTTGGAATTCCTTCGGAGCCGCAGAAATGCGCTCTCCAAGCAGATCGGCGGAATGATGGCGCGGAAGGAATTCGACAAGGCCAACGAGACGAAGCAGGAAGTCTCTGCAATGGGCGAAGAAATGGCCGCATTGGAAGCGAAGAGCGCAACGCTGGAAGCGGAGATTCGGAAACGGATGCTTGTCATCCCGAATATCATCGATCCTTCGGTTCCGATCGGCAAAGACGATTCCGAGAACGTTGAGATAGAACGCTTCGGCGATCCGTTTGTTCCGGACTTTGAGATTCCCTATCATGTCGACATTATGGAACGGCTCTCAGGCATTGATCTTGACTCCGCGCGCAAGACCAGCGGCAACGGATTCTATTATCTGATGGGTGATATCGCGCGCCTGCACAGCGCTGTCCTCTCCTATGCACGCGATTTCATGATTGATCGTGGATTCACCTACTGCATCCCTCCCTTTATGATCCGCAGTGCTGTTGTGGACGGCGTCATGAGTTTTTCGGAAATGGAAAACATGATGTACAAAATCGAAGGCGAAGATCTCTACCTGATCGGTACAAGCGAGCACAGCATGATCGGTCGCTTCCAGAACACGTTCCTGGAAGAGTCGCAGGTTCCGCAGCGTCTCACCTCTTACTCCCCCTGCTTCCGTAAAGAAGTCGGCGCACATGGAATCGAGGAGCGCGGCGTATATCGGATTCACCAATTTGAGAAGCAGGAGATGATCGCTGTTTGCCGTCCCGAAGAGAGCGATTCGATTTACGACGAACTTTGGAAGAATACCGTTGATTTCTTCCGCTCTTTGGATATTCCGGTTCGGACGCTTGGCTGCTGCTCGGGCGATCTCGCCGATCTGAAAGTCAAATCGCTCGACGTTGAAGCCTGGTCGCCGCGGCAGAAGAAATACTTCGAAGTCGGAAGCTGTTCGAATCTCGGCGATGCGCAGGCGCGTCGGCTTGGTATCCGGATCAAGAACAAGGAAAAAGGAAACTACTATGCGCACACACTGAACAATACGGTTGTTGCCCCGCCCCGTATGCTGATCGCATTCTTGGAAAACAATCTGAATGCGGACGGAACCGTTCGGATTCCCGAGGTACTTCGTCCTTACATGGGCGGAAAAGCGCAGATCGGATAATTGCCGGAACGCACAACATCCACCGATCAACTCGGATCGGTGGATGTTTTTCAGTTATTTACGGATTCGTACTGATGGATATAAAGCCTTGTTGGCATCTCTTCCCCATCCCCTTGCGCCATACAGTAGAATCTCCAACCGTATCGCTCATAGAAAGAGGTATGATCTGTCACGAGATACAGAGTATCGATTCCGTATCGGTGCATATCCTCTGCAACAAGCCGCAAAAGCTCCCCTGCAATTCCCTGCTTTCGGTAGGTTTCCTCTACATAGACGGCACATACATTGGGCGCCAGATTCTTTCGATCGTGGAAATCATTTTCGATCACCCCGAGGCCGCCGATGATGGCATTGCCGTCCATTGCAAGGTACCATTGCGGGACGGCTTTTTGAGCCGTCATTTCTTCCATACTCTCCCGATACGCCGATTCCGGAATCCACCATTTTTCATGAAACCATGTGCAAGCAGATGCGATCAGCTCCGGGTGTTCTCTCAATCGTATCATTTGATCATGCATAATACGTTCTCCTATTCTTTTCTGGAAATCAGTTTGAGTCCGGTTTCCTGTAATTCGTAAACTGACGTTGCAACTTCCTGCAGGAACTTTCGGTCGTGTGTTACCGCAAGAATCGCTCCCTGAAAAGAGCGGAGCATCTCCCGTACAGCCGGTGCCGAAAGCGGGCTGAAATTCCGTGTCGGCTCATCCAAGAGCAAGACGTTGTTTCGGTCGAGAATCATCCGAAGCAGAAGAATCTTTGCTCGCTGCCCTCCGGACAGATCCGAGACAGGATGCTCCATCTCCTCGGTCGTATACTTCATGCTTCCGAGATACAAGCGTGCCCGCGTGACAGATTCCTTATCTCCGTTCGGAGCAAGAAATTCCACCGGACTATATCCTGCAAACAGCGCATCTTCATAATTCTGCGGCATATAGCCGACAGAAAGGTCCTTCCGTCCCTCAAGCTCTTTCGCAATCGCTTTCAACAGCGTGGTTTTCCCACAGCCATTTTGTCCGATGATGGCGATCCGTTCCGGTCCTACAATCCGGAGGTGTATCTTACGGGCAAGGATTTTTCCGTCTGCAATCAATTGATCGCGCCGATCATCCAGGATCGTCTTTCCGTTCTTCACGAAAACGCCTTCTTCGAATTTCGGCAGAATCGCCCATTCCGCTTCCGGCCGCTCGGTCAACTGTTCATATTCCTTTTCCAACCGCTTTCCGAGCGCTTGTACCGTATGCATCTTCTTTTTCAGCAATCGACCTGTTCCCGGGTCTGAACGAGAAACGTTGTTTTGCGCGTGTTCGACGGCTTGATAAACGGATAGGTACCGTTCCTTCTTTTTTCGAAACTCGGAATGTTCAAAGTCGGCGATCTGCCTTTGATGCGAAAAGCGTCTCTCTCGATCATCTATATACTGCCGATACGGCATGCGAGCAACTGTGACGCGCGGGATCTGCTTCCTGCGGACCAGTTCAATATGAATCAACTGATTCGCCGTTCGTTCCAGAAGCGTTTCGTCATGAGAAACATACAAAACCGTTTTTTCCGTGTGCTGCAAAAACGTTTCCAGCCAGGTAATCGCAGCCAGATCAAGATCGTTTGACGGCTCATCCAACAACAGAACATCGCACTCGCGCAGCAGTAAGGAAGCCAATTGCAGTTTGATGCGTTCCCCGCCGGACAATGTTTTCATTGTTCTTGTCTCATAAAGCAAATCATGCTCCAATCCGAGCTCACAAAGTACGCGAATCACATTTCGGATCGGCAGTCGCGATAAGTCACATGCAGCTTCCATCCAGTCCGCGATCGGTTTGGAAGCGTCATCCTTTGACAGTTCCTGCGGCAAAAAACCAAGGAGGCTGTCTGTTTTGACGGTGCCTTCCGCGTCCGCATATGCCTCAACCAGACTCGGATCATAAATCCACTTTAAAACGGTTGATTTTCCGTTGCCCTCTTCTCCAATCAATGCCGCCTTCTCTCCGTCGTTTAAGCAGAAGGAAAGATTTTCCAGCAGAATATGATTGTCTCGTTTTTGTGTAATCGTTAAATTTTGAACTTGCAGCATATTTTCCCCCATAAAAATACCGTTTTCCACCTGTGGAAAACGGCATCCGAAAAAAACACTGCTTGTATCAACAATGCAATCAACCGAATTTCCACAGGAAACAATGCCTGCGTTGCAGACATTCTTACCGATAGAATTCAGGTTAATTGCGCATTGGTTCACTTCCTTTGCAAATTGCTGAGTAAATTATAACAAAACTCTTTCTTTTGTCAAGGGGTTTTCATCTGTTTCAGCTCTGAGCGAAGCTTCTCCATTGCTTTTGACTCAATGCGAGAAACATAACTTCTCGAAATGCTGAGAACGTTTGCTACTTCCCGTTGCGCCATGGGAATGCCTCCGTTCAATCCAAAGCGAAGGGCGATGACGGTACGTTCTCGTTTGGATAAAACCCGCTGCATCACACGATCGACCTGCTCGAAATCAAGCTTTCGTTGTACCTGTTCAAAAATCGAATCGTCCTCGGTACAAACGAGATCGGCGATCGGAAGTTCATTTCCTTCTTTATCGGTTCCGACCGCTTCCTCCATCGAAACCGTTTGCACAAGTTTTTTCTCTTTTCGAAACGTCATCAAAATTTCATTCTCAATACAACGGGATGCATATCCGGAGAGAGAACCTTTCTCCTCGGAGAACGTCGATACAGCTTTAATCAAACCGATCGTTCCGCAGGAGATCAGATCTTCTCGATCCGATGGCAGCTTCTCATATTTCTTGGCAATATGTGCTACAAGCCGGAGGTTGTGGACGATCAGTTGTTCTCTTGCTTCCTCATCTCCGTTCGACAAACGTTCCACCCAATAAGTTTCTTCCTCTTTGGAGAACATCTTGGGAAAGGCAGCTGTCTCCCCAATTGCTCCAAAGAAACAAACGGTATGCAAAAGCAATGACAAAAACGAAAGCATATGATCACCTCTTTTCCGAAAACCTTATGCATGAAACAGCTTTTTATGACCAACTTTCCTGCAAGTTCATAAAATAACCCATTATAGTTTATCATTTGTTCACAAATTATTCAAGAGGCGTTCATAATTCAGCTGTCGTTTATTGCCGTTTCCTTCATAAATCTTCCCTTGTTTTGACATATTTCTACGGTATAATGATCTCGTAATCAAGAAAGAGAGGTCTTAGGAAGATGAGCACAAAAGAATTGAATCGGCTGTTCAGGAGAATAGAACGCGCTTCCGGAATCACTCGATACTTACGTTTCTATCGCTTTCAACTGCTTTGCAGAAGTTTATTTCTCTGAGAGAACAACAAAAAAGATCTGATCCATTCGGTCAGATCTTTTTATTCGTCTATTCAATGTTTATAACCACGGAATCGGTATCAGAAATTCCTCCGCCGTTTCATCGAGTTCATAACGTTTTTCACGGTTCGCCGGATCGTCAAACCGATTGAAATCGTCCAGATTCGGTGAATAGGTCAGCATATGCATCGTGCCCTCTTTCTCATTCACCTGAAGCAGTCTTAAATATCCGTCTCCCCCGACCTTTCCTGCCGCCTGATAGTTGAACATCATCTCATACAACGTGTGGTCGGGTGTTCCGTCCTGATCGTCATCGATTTGCTCACTCTGCCGATATGCACCGTATCGATGCCCGCACAAAACAAAATAGATGTTCGGATGATTCAGTACAACTTGTTGATACAGCTTTTCCCCCGCTTTGGAGCGCTGCAAATCCTGTTCAAAATAATCGTGGAGCAGCAAAAAGCCGATTCGATCCGGATATTCGGCAAACACCTTGTTGAGCCATTTGATGCATCCGGAATCTGGACCATAGCTCATATAAACAAACAAATAATCCGTATTTCCGATCGTCAACAAATCATAATGCCCGCGGTTATCCTTGTATGAACCGCCGTACCATTCCCGGTCTTTGTAACGGGATTCACCAAAATAGCGACTGTATGGCTGAAAGCCGTCCGGATCCTGGCAATCGTGATTGCCGGCAAGAACGCCGTTAGGGATTTCATCAATATAAGATTGTGCTTTGGATGCGACCTTCCATTGCGCATCATCGCTTGTCTTGTTGACCAGATCTCCGGTGTGCATGATGTAAGCAAGCTGGAGTTCCTCCCGATGGTCCCGAAGGAACAGAGTCATCGAATCATACAGCTCGGGAAACTTTGCGGAATAGTGCTGCGGATCGCTGATCCACGCAATGGTGTACACCCCATCTTCCGCGACATAGGGTTTCGGAGGCTGCGTAGGTTCCGGAGTATCGGTAGGAACCGGCGTATCGGTCGGTGCATCCGTGGGCGCAACGGTTGCCGGTGCATCCGTAGCCATCGGCGTAACGGAAGGCGCTTCGGAATACGAGATGATCAGCTCCACTTCCGATACCGGCGTGCTATTTGTATTATCCGGTCGAATGGTCTCTTTGGATGCGCATCCGAAGAATAAAATGAAAGACAGTAGGATTAAGAATCCCTTTCGCATGAAAAGACCTCCCACGTACAATCGACTTCGCTGGCCGCGGAGACAACATAATCGTCAAAACGGTACTGACGAATCCTCGGATTGTTCCGAGTATCCGCAGCGGCCAAAGCCATCAGTCCCTTTCCGCTGCACTTTACCAAGCTTTCTTTTGCGGAAAACAGATCACGAAATGTCTCTTCCGTCGGAGACCGTTTCCAAATCGTTTCCCATTCCTGATCCGTGCAGATCTTTCTGGCAAGACGGTCCGTGATCGGTCTCTTCTTCTCAACATCCACCCCTACCGGTCTGCTACAAACCGCTGCTGCCGCATAGTCATTCGAGTGCGACAGGGAAATATGCCACGGAGAATCGCTCAGATACGGCTTCCCGAGTGCTTCCGTTTCGATTTGCAGCGGAAACGGGACTGAATCATCCGCCCTGCGAATTGCTTCCAGTAAGCAGAATTCAGCGAGCAAGCCACGGTTTCGTTCCTGTTCGTTCTGTAGTTTCGCAAGCTTTGCCTTTCTGTACGCAGAGATAAGGCCCCCATACCGATCAGAGAGCACGTCCAACTGCAGAAGCGAAGCATAGCAAACTATCAAACGATCCTTCATAATCGTTATTTTATCATGCTCGCCGAATCCTGTCAAACCCAAGCCGGAATGTTTAATCGGTCAAGAAGTCGGGAACAATGGTTTTCGAGCACATTGCTCCCGGAGGTGATTGATTGACCCACAAAGTAGTAATCTGCGGAATCGATACCGGTTCGCTTCCAGTTTTAAAGCAAAGCGAGATGCGTTCCCTATTGGAAAAAGCAAAGAACGGCGACAGTGCAGCGCGTGAATCATTTATCTATGCCAATCTTCGCCTGGTTCTCTCCGTTGTGCAGCGGTTTACAGGCCGGTCCGAGCAAGCAGATGATTTGTTCCAAGTCGGATGCATCGGCCTGATGAAAGCCATTTCCGGCTTTGACCTTTCACTCGACGTTCGGTTTTCCACCTATGCCGTTCCGATGATTGCCGGAGAGATCCGACGTCATTTACGCGACTACAACGCAGTTCGCGTTTCCCGCTCGATTCGGGACCTCGCTTATCACGCGATGCAGGCGAAGAACAAATTGTCTGAAACGCTCGATCATGAGCCGAGCGTCTCGGAAATCGCCAAAGAGCTCTCATTACCCGAAGCGGATGTCATCTTTGCATTGGATGCCATTTCCGATCCTGTCAGTCTCTATGAACCGATCTACCACAGCGACGATGATACCGTCTGTTTGATGGATCAGATTAAGGACAACAACGATGGCGAATCACATTGGCTGAATTCGATCGTTCTTGAGGAAGGCATGGCGCATCTGAACGAACGGGAACAGAAGATTCTGAAAATGCGATATTTTGCCTCTCGGACGCAGATGGAAGTCAGCAAGGAGATCGGGATTTCGCAAGCGCAGGTTTCCCGGCTCGAAAAGAGCGCTTTGAAGCAGTTGGAGAAGTATATCAAGCTATGACTGCATTTTCAGTATTTCATGCTTCAGCTGCTTGATGATACGTTTCTCAATGCGACTGATGTAGCTTTGTGAAATTCCCATTGCATCTGCAACCTGCTTTTGGGTTTGTGGGCGGTCGTTCTCCAGGCCGAATCGCATCGAGATAATATTGCGTTCCCGATCGGTCAACGTATCCAGCGCCTGGTAGAGCAGTTCCCGATCGACAGAATCTTCCAAATCCCGACTGACAATATCGGGATCGGTGCCTAGAATATCGGACAGGAGCAATTCGTTCCCGTCCCAATCGACATTCAACGGTTCATCGAAACTGACTTCCAGTTTCAATTTGGTCGTCCTGCGCAGGTGCATCAGAATCTCATTCTCAATACAACGTGCCGCATAGGTGGCAAGCTTGATTTTCTTGTCCGGTTTAAACGTTTCGATGGCTTTGATCAGCCCGATCGTTCCGATGCTGATCAGATCCTCCGTAGCGACACCCGTGTTATCGAACTTCCGGGCAAGATAAACCACCAGCCGAAGGTTATGAACGATCAGTTTATCCTTTGCCCATTTCTCCGTCGACGCGGCGATGCACCGGGCTTCTTCTTCCGGATCGAGCGGCGCCGGCAGCGTTTCTCCGGTATGAACGTACCAGATGGCGTTCTTCCTGCCCAATCGGAACAGAATCTGAAGACGAAGCAGAATCCGCTGCAACAAGTTTTTCATGAGGAACCCTCCATTTCTTTGGTAATAAGACTGCGGGCAATACCGCATCCGCATCCGGGATCGGCTGCGGGGCGCTCGCAAGATAGCAATCGACCGAACAATTTCCGTAATCCGATAAACGAACAAATTGCGGTCGCGCGGCAAACAGAACTTCTTGCCCAATTTGGGTTTGACAGACAATCGGTCGCTCTTTTGGAAGATCCATCTCTTTGATCAACAGAACCGGAAGACCGCTGATCGGCTCAGTCAGAAGGTTTCCGGTATCAATCAATGCCGTAAGCGTTCGCGTTTGCCCGTTTATCGAAACAACGACAGTCGTATAGATGCTCTTCAGTTCTTGTCTTTTCAACAGTTGGCGCAACGCCCTCGGCGCGATCAATGCGGCAGCAAGGCCAAATAAAGACGCTCGGAGCGGGATTGTTCCGACGATTGTCCCTTCGGATCGGATGGTTCCCCCTGTCAGAAGCGTAATACAAAGAACGACGCCGCCGATCATTGCCGCGGACAGCAGTACGCACATCAGCAGAGAAACGAAGGACGTTCCCTTTCTTTTCATCGGCAATGCCAATGTTAAAAATGCCAACAGCTTGATCCATGTTTCCCGCAGTACCGGGAAATAGAACATGGAGCAGAAGGCATAGACAGCTCCGCCGATTGAAAACGAAATCAGCGGAATCCATCGAATCGGAATACCCGATAGAACCGATGCAAGCAAAAAGATACAAAGGTTCATCATCGCATTATCGAGCAAAAACAGTTCTGCGCTGATTTTCATTTGGATATCCGCAAAAGCATCACCGATAAATCGTCCCGATGCCCCGTATCCAATGCCGCGTGTAAAATACGATCTGCGCCGTCTTGCCTTGTCGCATTTCGAATCAGGACGCTTTCCAGCTCATCTGTCAATGCATCGGATATCCCGTCCGTACACAGGAACAAAACATCGTCCGGATCAAATTTCAGCGGAATTACCGTAGGGCGTGCATCATCCAGGATGCCGCAGGGCAATGCTTCTCCAGTGAGTGTATACAGCGTTGTACCGCGAAGCAGATACGACGGGGGCGTTCCGAACTTCAGAAGTTCCGCCGTTCCGGCATTCAGATCGACCGAAACAGCATCAAGCGTTGCATAGGTTTCCGACTGAGAACGGTGCAGCAAGATCCGATTCACATTTTCAAAGATCAGCTCACGGTCCATTCCCGATCCATACAGACGAAATAACGTTTCTATGGCCGATTGACTTTCCGTCTGCGCTCCTTTTCCGTTGCCCATTCCATCGGATAAGGCGAACAGGGATCGTCCGCCGCTGGCATGTACTTCTCCAAAGCTGTCTCCGCTTTCGTTTTCTTTCAGCGCTGCTTGTGAAACAGCCATAGACACAGTCCATTTCGGAGCCGGTTCCAGGCGAAGCGCAATTCCATCCTCTGTCTCAGACCGACGGATCCAACGCATTTTCCGACCGGTCCCGACTTCAATCGTTTTCAACAGCTTCCGCTCGTCTTCCGGATCAAATGCGTTTAGATAAACCAGTACTTGCTCTTTCCCATGTTCAGCTGTCAGCTCCACAGCGGAGACATCGAACCCGTTGCTGAGCAGCCGTTTTAAAACAGTAAGCTCCTTCTCCCTGTTCTCATAGAACGCTTTTCGATATCCGATTGCAAGTCGATCCACCGCCTCCCCAGCACCTTGAAATTCTCTCGCTGTGAACGTGTTCTGCTGTCCCATCCGAGACAAAACCGCCTCCCGTGTCAACGCCTGCTGATACGACAGCAGAACAGACGCGCATACATCCTCAAACGCGGGACAGTCGGCCGGGATCGGCTCTTGCGGAACAACCTTCTGTGCATTTTCCAATTGATAGGCAAGTTCTTTTATGGTTTCTCTCATGGCTTCGAGATCGCTCCAGCAGCCATCTCTTCCGGGACAATTGGTGCAAATCACAACGGCGCCCTGCATAATCCAATCGGTTACGGTACTCTGTTCGGATCCGAGCGCCGGTCGGAAAGTGTCGGATACCTCCTTTAACAAGGCTCCCATCTCCTGCAGTTCGGCCGCCGTTCTGTTCTTTGCGCGTTTGATTACCGCGCGGGTATTCCGTTCCATCGTACGATCGATCGCTGTTAACGTTTCAATACGTTGAATAATCGTCCGCGGCAACAGCAACAGCAAGCCGGATGCAATCGCGGTGTTCCAGATTACGGAAAAAGACATCTCTTCCGGCTGCATCCCGATCAGCAGCAGTGTCGAGGCAAAATGCCCAAGCAGAATCCAGATCCTTCCCTCTCGATAGAACGGAACGGATAACGCGGCTCCGAGGGCAATGATGGCGACAAAACGCACATCCGCCTTGGAATAGATCACCCAAGATGCCGAGAGGAGCGCTGCGACAAACGATCCGTAAAGGCCGCGAACCGTTGTCAACAGCATCGTTGTAAATGTGATCAGAATAATGGAAAGAGATACTTCCCCGAATTGGAATTCACTGCAGGCAAGGATACAAAGTCCCCATCCGATTAAAAGAATATCCTGATCCCATTCGACAAGAAGTTTTGAGGACTTTAAGGATTTGACGATGCGTAACGCGCGCGCCAAAAAGAAGGCTGATGCTGCACTGACAGCAACGCCGAACAGTCCGAACGGCACTTCTTCCATCCCATACAGCATTGCAAGCGGGAGCGAAAGAATGCTGCTACCCAAAAACAATAACCCTTTTAATAGAACGCCTTGCTTTTTCGAAAACAGCTGAATCATCATCAGAACCAGCGTATACAA
>ONLX01000023.1 GCA_900318765.1 uncultured Eubacteriales bacterium | reverse complement strand
GCCACGTCGCTCGGGACTTCGGTCGTGACCGGGGTAGCTTCTTCCTCATCGACAGACGAAGTGCTTTCCTTGCCTGTGCAAGCAAAAGCAGAAGAAAAAAGCAAGAGAATCAAAAAGATCGAAATAATACGTTTCATAAAATGCCTCCCTGTTCATTATGTTATTTCGATAACATAAATTATAACATATCCATTGTTTTCTTGCAATACTAAATTAAAGTTGAGGTGATACTATGGATATGGAACGATTGATTCTGCTGCCGAAGCGGCCCAAGGGCGAAGATGGATACAAGACTTTTTCCATTCGAATTCCGGAGGAATTGCTTGAACAGATTAACAGTTTATCCACACGGACAAACTACAGTCGAAACGAATTGATTTGCAAACTCCTGAGCTTCGCAGTCGATCGATGCGATGTGAAGGAAGGCAACTGACCGGACAAAAGCAACTCGTTTTTGAAAACAAATTCACTTAGATTTCTTTTTGATCTTCAGATTTTTCAAAATCTGTGGTTTGCACTTGTGCTTTTTTATGCTATACTGTATGCTATGAAACGATTGGGATTCGGAATTCTGCTTTGCGCGCTGCTGCTGACCGGCTGTCAAAAGGAAGTCAGTCTTTCTCCCGAGCCGACGCAGGAGCCGATTGTCATCATCGCCGCAACCGATGCGCCGATTGCGCCGGCAGCGACCGAATCACCCGCTTTGACCGCCTCCCCTTCCCCAACCCCTGCGCCGACGTCCGAGCCGACGCAGCAGGAACGGCTTCTGTCCTATATCGCGGGCATGACGACGGAGGAAAAGATCGGGCAGATGTGCATGTTCGGCTTCTCCGGCACAAAATCGATCAGCTCCGAGTTTGCCGAGATCCTGCGCACCTACCGCATCGGCAGCGTGATCCTGTTCGGACAGGGCAAGAACATCACCAACACGCCGTCGGACGGCGGCTTTTCGCAGTGCCAAAAGCTGACGGACAGTATCCGCGCGGCCAGCGAGAGCGAGATCCCGCTTTTGATCAGCACGGACGTTGAGGGCGGCAGCGTAACGCGGTTCCGCTGGAGCAAAACGCTTGACAGCGCGCGTACGCTCGGCAACAAGCACAACACGACCCGTGCGCGCGACCAGTTCGCACGCATCGGCGAAGGGCTGATCCGCGCTGGGATCAATGTCGATCTCGCGCCGGTGCTCGACGTTGCGCCGGACCCGACGGATCATTTTCTCGGCAAGCGCATCATCTCCTCGAACGAGGACATCGCGGCCGAGATCGGAATCGCCTGTATCGACGGGCTGCACGACGCGAACGTGCTCTCGGTCGTCAAGCATTTTCCCGGCCACGGCGCGGTGAATACCGATTCGCACGACCGGACGCCGGTTTCCTATAAGTCGCTCGATTCGCTGCGGGCCTATGACCTATATCCGTTCGAATGCGCGTTTCAAAACGGCGCGGACGGCGTGATGGTCGGGCATCTGCTGTTCGAAGCGATCGACGATGAGCATATTGCCAGCCAGTCGTACGTGTTCATCACCGAGCTGATCCGCGAGGAGTTCGGGTTTGAAGGCATTGTGATGAGCGACGATTTCCGCATGGCAGGGCTTCGCAAGCAGGTTTCGCTCGATCAGGCGGCCGTGCAGTTTGTGCTTGCGGGCGGGGATCTGATCCTGTGCGGCGCGGAGCACAGTTATCAACGAATGATTTTAGACGGGCTGTACGCCGCAGTGGCGGACGGCACGATTCCCGAGGAGCGACTCAACGAGAGCGTTTATCGGATTCTGTCGGCCAAGCTCCGCGTAACGGATTGGACGGTTTGAACCGGAATCAGCCCGGAACAAGGATGAGGGGGATTTATGAAAGCAATCGGGTTTGACAATCAGAAGTACATTGCAATGCAGTCGAAGCGCATTTTGGAGCGCATCGAGCAGTTCGGCGACAAGCTGTATCTGGAGTTCGGCGGCAAGCTGTTCGACGATTACCATGCTTCGCGCGTTCTGCCCGGTTTTTTGCCCGATACGAAGATCAATATGCTCGTTGCGCTGCGCGACAGCGCCGAGATCATCATTGCGATCCATGCGGGCGATATCGAGCGCAACAAAATCCGCAACGATCTCGATATCGCGTACGACCGCGAGGTGCTGCGCCTGATCGACGCGTTCCGGAAAAAGGGTCTGCTCGTCTCCGGCGTGGTGATCACGCGGTATCGCGGGCAGCCGTCGGTCGATGCGTTTGCCGATCGTTTGAACCGGCTCGGCGTGAACGTTTACCGTCACTACCCGATCGAGGGTTATCCGCAGAATCCGCAGCTGATCGTTTCCGACGCGGGTTTTGGCAAGAACGAATTCGTCGAAACGACGCGGCCGCTCGTCGTCGTCACCGCCCCCGGCCCCGGCAGCGGCAAGCTCGCCGTGTGTCTCTCGCAGGTCTATCAGGAGTTCCGCCGCGGCGTGCGGGCGGGCTATGCCAAGTTTGAAACGTTCCCGATCTGGAACCTTCCGCTGCGGCATCCGGTCAACCTCGCGTACGAAGCCGCCACGACCGATCTGGACGACGTAAATATGATCGACCCGTTCCACCTCGAAGCGTACGGCGTTACGACGGTCAATTACAATCGGGACGTGGAAGCGTTCCCGGTGCTGAACTCGATGTTCGATCGGATTTACGGCGAATCGCCGTACAAATCCCCGACCGATATGGGCGTCAATATGGTCGGATTCTGCATTTCGGACGATGCAGTCGTGCAGGAAGCCGCAAACCAGGAGATCGTGCGCCGGTACTTCCAGGCGGCCTGCGCGTATAAGCGCGGCCAGATCAGCAAGGATCAGGTGTATAAGGCCGAAATGATCATGAATCGCTCGGGGCTCTCGGTTGAGGATCGGAAGGTCGCCATCGCCGCCCGCAGCCGTGCGAAGGAAACCGGTTCGCCCGCGTTTGCGATCGAACTTCCGGACGGACGGATTATCACGGGGCGCACGGGCAGCATGGTCGGCGCGGCAGCCGGCGCGCTTGCAAACGCGCTGAAAACGCTTGCCGATATTCCGGACGAGATCGATCTGATTGCGCCGATCGTTCTGCAGCCGATCCGCGATCTGAAGACAAAGCACTTCGGCAGCGAGAACCCGCGCCTGCACAGCGATGAATTTCTGTATGCGCTGTCGATCTGCGCGGCGACGAACCCGATGGCGGCGCTCGCGCTCAAGCAGCTCCCACGGCTGCGCGGCTGCGAGGCGCATTCAACGGTGATTCTCTCCCATGTGGATACGGATACCTACCGTCATCTCGGGATGAATTGCACCTGCGAGCCGGAGCGCGAAACGAACCGGCTGTTCATCAATTGACGAAAAGTCGTACAGCTCGATCAGAAATCACTTGCATTTTGGCAAGCAATGTGATATAAATAGTTCATACGGTTTGCCTCGGCAAGCCGATAGGCCGGAATGATGGAATTGGCAGACGTGACGGACTCAAAATCAACCGCGCGCTCCGACGTGTAAAGTCCAAAAAAACCAGTAATTTAGGGCTTTTTAAAAACTGAATAGCAGCGTTTTTCCAAAATCGACCTCCAAATCGACCTCCGATTTCCGAGAAACCGATTTTGAGATAGCAAATTTGCCGGAATGATGGAATTGGCAGACGTGGCGGACTCAAAATCCGCTGGGCTAATACCCCGTGTGGGTTCGAGTCCCACTTC
>ONLX01000025.1 GCA_900318765.1 uncultured Eubacteriales bacterium | reverse complement strand
TCCGCACCACGGGCAGGTATAGTGTAGTGGTAACACATTAGCCTTCCAAGCTGAGGTCACGGGTTCGAGTCCCGTTACCTGCTCCAAAAAACAGCACCCAAAAAGGGTGCTGTTTTTTTGCATGGAAAACGAGGGACTCGACTGAGCGAAAGCAAAAGCGTCCTGCGGGGAAATTCAACTGCTGCGCGAGTTGCCTCCCGTAAGAGGCGCTGGATTTCTATTCGCAATTCTGATATGATAAAGCCACAAAAGCAAGGAGGACACCGTAATGGAAATGGGAAAGGAAATCCGCAGGCTGAGGAACAACCGCGGACTGACGCAGGAGGCACTGGCGGATGCGCTGAACGTGAGCGCGCAGACTGTCAGCAAATGGGAGTGCGGAACGAGCGTGCCGGATGTTCAGCTGCTTCCGGAGATCGCCGTGTATTTCGGAGTGACGATCGATCAGCTCTTCGCCATGACGCCGGATCAGGAGCTTGAACGCATCGAAAACCGGATCTATGACCGCGGACTGTTTCCCGAAGCGGAACAGCGACAGATCGAACAGCAGCTAAAGACGATTGCGGAGCAGCCGAAGTATATCGGAAAAACGGAGCTGCTGCTTACAAAGCTCTACAACAATCAGGCTGAGCAGTTTCGGCTGCTCGCGACGGAGCATGGAAAGATGGCCGTGGAACGGATGGAAGGGGACCACGACGCGATCAGCGAGCTTGCCAACGCGTGGGGCAGCTACATCCCCGATTGGAATATCCGCAACCATCATGCACTGATCGAATGGTTCGAAGCGTACTGCCGCCGCAATCCGAATAACCGGGCAGCTTTGATGTGGCTGATCGATAATCTGATTGACGATCGCCGGCTTACCGAGGCACGGGAATGGCTGCAAAGACTTGAAGGGATCGACCATACGTTCCGCGTTCCGATGTATCGCTTCCTGATCGCGGCTGCGGCCGGCAAGCCCGACGAAGCCGATGCGATCCTTGCCGAATTGGAGCAGATGCAGGATCAGGAATGGTGCTGGGCGACCATGCTCGGCGATTTCTATACGCAGCGTCAGGAATACGACAAGGCCATCGAATGGTACCGCAAGGGGCAGGAAATGCAGCCTTCGCCCAAGTTCACCGACAGCGCAATGAGCATTGCGCATATCTGCGAGATCCGGGGCGACAAGGCGGGCGCGATCGCTGCCTACCGTGAGCAGCTGCGGCTGCTGCGCGAGGATTGGGGCATCGTCAGCGGTGAGGAGCGCGACGCCGTAGACCGCGCGATCCAAAAACTGCAGGAAGAATGAAGAAAAGAAAACCGTCCGCAAGGACGGTTTTTTGTCAATCGGCTTTTTTGTAGATTGCGCCGACGCGGAATCCCTCGTCGGAACAGTTCAACAATTCGGAGACGGTCACGAGCTGATAGCCCTGCTCCAGCAGAACCGGCACGGCGCGGCGGAACGCACCGATCGTCTTTTGCGTTTTATCGTGGCACAGGACGATCGATTTGTGCAGACCGTAGCCGGATTCGTCCTTTTCGGCGATCATGCGCTCATAGATCATGTCTTCGGTGTAGTTGTCATAGGTATCATGCGTGCTGCGCGTATGGTTGATGACGGCCATACCGTGCTTTTGCATCAGTTCGATCAACGCGTTGCGCGTGTCCGACCCCTTTTGACCGTAGCTGATGTACGGCGGGCGGAACAGCTTCGTTCGAACGCCGAGCACGTTGTACAGCGTATCGTCCACCTGTTCGATCTGATAGCGCATCTCCTCGGTCGTCAGTTTTTCGATGTCCAGGTGATCCCAGGTGTGATTGCCGATCTCGCAGCCGAGCGCGAGCATGCGCTTGAGCTGCGGCTCATGCCCCGCGATGTACGCGCCCTTAATGAAGAACGTCACGCGGACGTTGTACTGCTCACAGACGTCGAGCACGCCGTCGGTCAATTCGTCCCGCGGGCCGTCGTCAAACGTGAACGCCACCATCTTCTGATCCGGATCGATCGCCATCCCCTCGACGCGCTTTTGAATCGCTTCCTCATCGGTTAACCCGCTGAAAGCCCGAACATGCTGCGTCAGCGCCTCATTGCGCTCCGCGTACCACGCATCGGTAATTTTGGGGACCGGTGTAACATACGGCGTCGGCGTAGCGGCGGGGGGATCGGTCGGAAGCAGCGTGGCAGCCGCGGTCGGCACGGCGGAAGCGGCGGAGAGGTCAACGCTTGCCTCCTTTGCGCCGCAGGAGAACAGACGAATCAACAGCACCGTAAGCAACACAAGCAGCGCAAGCAGCAGAACGCCGCAGGCGCCGATCAGAATCTTACGGATTCGCTTTTTTCTTTTGCGGGATTTTTTCGACATGCCGCACCTCAACGGAGAACAGTATACCGTTTTTTCGACCGAAATGCAATCGATTTTGACATGATTTGACGTTTTTTCTCATACAATGGCGTATGAAACGAATCCGAAAGAAACTGATTGCTTCGATGCTCCTGCTGCTTGTGCTGTTTACCGGAGCGTTCATCTATGTCAATCGATCGCTGCGTCCGGTGCTCGAAGGGCTTTCAAAGGCACGCGTCGAATCGGTCGCCGCTGCGGCGATGAACGATGCGGTGCTTCAGATTCTCAGCCGCGAGGACAACACGGGCAATCTGATCACAATCCATGAAGCCAACGGCGCCGTGTACTATCTGGAGGCCGACAGCAGCAAGCTGAACACGCTTGCGGCGGACTGCGCGATCTGCGCGCAGGAGAAGATTGCTTCACTCGGCGAGCAGGGCGTTTCGATCCCGATCGGAACGGTTTCGGGGATCCCGCTGTTCACGGGGATGGGGCCGAACCTGGTGATGAAATTCACGCCTGCCGGAGCGGTTCAATCGACGTTCTCAAGCAAGTTTACAAGCGCCGGGATCAACCAGACACTGCATCGCATTACGCTGACGCTGAAGGCGACCGTGCGGATCATTTTGCCGGGCGACGCGTACATCGTTTCGATCGAAACGCAGGCGCCGATTTCGGAGAGCATTTTGGTCGGAAGCGTTCCGTCGACGTATACCGACGTCACGCAGGAGGATATGCTCGATCTGATCCCGGATTGACAAAATCTTTTCTTTCAAACGGTTGTACTTTCCGTACGGCTGTGCTATACTCACGGTGTAAGGCGAGAGCCGAAAAATTGCATATGTGAGGTTGTTATGTACGAGGGTTCGGGTAGAATCAAGATTTTTGCCGGCAGGACGGGGCGTCCCTTTGCAAAACGTATGTGTGACTTTTTGGGAACGGAATTGGGCGATTCGGAAACGATCATGTTCTCCGAAGGCAATATTTTCGTTCGAATCAATGAGTGCATCCGGGAGAACGATGTGTATCTCGTTCAGCCGATTGCGCGTGACCCCAATGCGGAATTTACCGAGCTGCTATTTTGGATCGACGCGTTCAAGCGTTCCAGCGCCAACTCCGTAACCGCCATCATTCCGTACTTCTCCTATGCCAAGGGCGATAAGAAGGACGAGCCGCGCGTTTCCATCCGCGCCCGCGTGTGTGCCGATTGTATCGAAACGGCCGGCGTGGACCGCGTGCTGTTTATGGACCTGCATGCGGCGCAGATTCAGGGCTTTTTCAAGAAGCCGGTCGATCACCTGTACGCAATGCCGCTGCTGACCGAATATGTGCGCCGGCAGGGACTTGCAACCGAAAACCTGGTTGTCGTGGGTCCGGATGCGGGCAGCGCAAAGCGCGCGCATTCGTTTGCCAAGGAACTGAATGCCGATGTCGCGATTGGGGACAAGACCCGCGTGGACCACAGCGAAAACGCCAAGATTCTGAACATCATCGGCGACGTCAAAGACAAGGACTGTCTCGTGGTGGATGACTTCTCGATCTCCGGCGGTACGATGGTGGATATCGCAAAAGCACTGCAGGCGAACGGCGCAAGACGCATCTTCGGCGCGCTTTCACACAACGCGATGAACGAGAAAGCACTGAAACGGATCGAGGAGAGCCCCTATGAATGGGTGGTGACGACCGATACCGTCGAATGCCCCGAAGCCGCGAACTACAAGAAGATCCGCATCATCTCTGCCGCGCCGTTGTTTGCGATGGCGGTCAAGACGATCCATGACCGTACGTCGATGGGCAACATGCTCGAGACCACCGCTTCCACACTGATTCAGGACATTCATTTCGACGAGCAGCCGAAAAACCTGTAATGGTGCATGACTTTGCTCCCCGTTTCGGGGAGCTTTTTTTGTAAAAATATCGCTTGACAAAGGTAAAAGCCTGTGATATATTTATAAATTTTTGTTTGACAAAACGAACGTTTTTCCGTTATAATATCAATATCAGAACAGGAGGACGGAAAGATGTTCGCAATCGGGGAACTTGTCTGCTATCCGATGCATGGCGTCGGGAGCGTGGAAGCGATCGAAGAGCAAACCGTTCTGGGCGAAACGTCGCAGTATTACCGGCTGCGCTTCTTCACCGGTCGTATGACGGCGATGGTTCCGGTGGCCACGGTGGAGCGCGTGGGGCTGCGTCGGCTTGCCGAGCCGGACGTGTGCGAAACCGTCATCCGTTCGCTGGCTGAGGAGCCGAGCGTTCAGGAAAGCGACAACTGGAATCAGCGCTATCGGGACAATCTGGATAAGCTGCGCATCGGAAAGGTGGGCGACGTGGCCGAGGTTGTCAAGTGCCTGGTTCGACGTGATCGGGAGAAAGGGCTTTCGGCCGGAGAGCGCAAAATGTATCTGACGGCGCGGCAGGTGCTGATCGGGGAACTGGCCGCCGCGACCGGGCGAACCGAGGAGGAGCTGCTGCCTTTGGTGGGCGGCGCATAAGCATCCGCTGTTTCCGAAAATTTTTCTTGACAAACTGTCGCAGGTGTCACTATAATATGAAATGTTATTGTGTCGCACTGCGGCAATTAGTTTACATGAAGGAGAGTGTTCGGATATGGTACGGACTTATCAACCCAAGAAAAGACAGCGCAGCAAGGTTCACGGTTTCCGCAAGCGTATGGCAACCGCCAACGGCCGCAACGTTCTGAAGCGCAGACGTGCAAAGGGTCGCAAGAAACTGAGCGCATAAAGGTCTTTTGTGACAGATAAGGAACAAAATGGAAGCGCATGCGGCAAGTTTTCGCTTGCCGTAGTTGCTGTATATACGGAAAGTATCTGTGAATCGTTCCTATTCGTTGAAACGGCATAAAGAATTCCGCTACACCTACCGTGTCGGTCGATCGGTCGGCTCGCATCTGTTCTCCCTGATCTGGGCAAAAAGCCGGTCCGATTCCGTCAAGGTCGGGTTTTCGGTTTCCAAAAAAGTCGGCAACAGCGTCAAGCGGAACCGCGCCAAAAGGCGGCTTCGCGCCTGCATTACGCCGATGCTCGATTCGCTGAGAAAGGGAACGAACCTGATTTTCATCGCGCGGAAAGAAGTGTTGGACGTTCCGTTTGCGGAAATGCAGCGTCAGATGCATGACGTGATTTCCCGCGCGGGGCTGTGGGAGAAGCGGGAATGAAACGTGTTCTTCTCGCAATGCTTCGCTTTTATAAGCGTTCGATCTCGCCCCTTTTGCCGCCTGCCTGCAAGTATACGCCGACCTGTTCGGAGTATGCGATGGAGGCGATCGAGGTACACGGCGCCTTCAAGGGAACGCTTCTTGCCATCTGGCGCGTGCTTCGATGCAATCCGTTTTCCCGTGGCGGGTATGATCCCGTTCCAAAGCCGCATCATAAGTAAGGAGTCACCGTTATGACAACATCCTTCTTTTTGACCCGTTGGCTGTATCTTGCCATGTCGTGGGTCTACGAGCAGATTTCCCGTCTGTTCGGGTCTTCCGCCGCCTCCATGGGACACGGCGGTGTGGTCGTCGTTCTGACGATCTTCATTTTCACGCTTGCGATCCGCGCCGCGACTTCGGTGGGGGATATTTCGTCGCGCAAATCCTCGATGAAGATGCAGGAGATTCAGCCGGAGCTCAATCGCCTGCAGAAAAAGTATAAGGACGATCCCCAGAAGCTCAACATCGAGCAGCGCAAGATCATGAAGGAGCACGGCGTCAGCACCTTCGGCGGCTGCTTGCCGATGCTTCTGATGTTCCCGCTTCTGATCATGTTCTTCAACGCGTTCCGCGCCTGGGCAAACGAGCAGATGCTCTCCTTGGTCATCGCGCTCGAGAACGGACAGGGCCTTGAGATGTTTCAGGGATTCCGGTTCCTTTGGATCACCAACATCTGGCGGCCGGACAATCTGAGTCCCGGCGGCGCGCTGATGAGCGCACAGGAGTTCTGGACGAATTTCTCGACCACGAACCAGATCAAGAATTTCATTTTCTACAACAACAACAGCGAGACGCTGAACGAGATTCTCTACAAGCTGCATTTCTTTACCGTGCAGTTCAATGAGACCGGCGCGATGGAGTACGTCTACGCGGCGGACAACGGCGCGGCCTTCAAGGTTGCGTACGAGGCGTTCGTGCGGCCGATTACCGATTCGATGCCGAAGTTCTATTCGATGACGAACGGCTATGCGGTGCTGCCGCTGCTCGCGGGCGCTACGGGATTCTTGCAGTCGTTCCTGCAGCAGAAGATGCAGCCGCAGACCGCGCAGAACAACCAACAGGCGAATTCCTCGATGAAGGTGATGATGTACCTGATGCCGCTCATCTCGGTGTTCTTCTGCTACCAATATGACGCAACGTTCGCGTTCTATTGGACGTTCTCGAACATCTTCGCGCTGCTCGTCAACGTGATTCTCAATTTCACCATGTTCAAAAAACCGAAGACCGAGCAAGTGGAGGCAAAAGCAAAGGCATGAGAAGTATGGAGTTTACCGGCCGGAACGTCGATGAAGCGATTTTCCATGGGCTGGAAGAAATGCAACTCACGATCGATCAGGTCGTGATTGAAACCGTGCAGAAGGAGAGCAAGGGCATTTTCGGCATCGGCGCAAAGAACGCGATCGTTCGCCTGACCGAACGGGAAGTTCCCGTGATGCCGGTGTTTGAGACGGTTCCCAAAGCCGAGCCGCGCCCGAAAAAGAACGATCGTCCCCGCTCGCAGGAGCGCAAGGGCGGTTCGAAGAAGCAGGAGCCGCGCAAAAAGGACGAGACGCCCGCTTTCGCGTATGACGAGGATCTCGCCGCTACGAACGATGCCGCGCTGTTCCTTGCGGATCTGATGCAGGCAATGAAGATCAATGCGACCGTGCAGGCCGCCGAGACCGATGACGGGCTGCGGCTCAACATCGTCTCCGATACGGATGGATTGCTGATCGGCCGTCGCGGGGAAACGCTCGATGCGATTCAGTATCTCGTTTCGCTGTACTGGAACAAGGACCGCAAGGACAATGCCTACCGCAGAGTCACGGTCGACACGGAAGGCTATCGCGCACGCCGCGAGGAAACGCTCCGGAAGCTCGCCCGCCGCACCGCCGTTCGTGTTGCCAAGACCGGTCGCGCCGTTACGATGGAGCCGATGAATCCGTATGAGCGCCGCATCCTGCATTCCGCGCTGCAATCGTTCCGCGGGGTGACGACGTACAGCGAGGGCGAAGAGCCGAACCGCGCCGTCGTCATTGCGCCGGAGAAATAAGCATTCGGGCCGCTTCCGCGGCCTTTTTTCATAGGGACAGAATATGGAACACAACGATACAATCTTTGCGCCGTCCACCGCTGTCGGCGGGGCGATTGCGGTATTGCGCGTCTCCGGACCCGGGGCGTGCGGCGTGATGCATGCGCTCACAGGCAAAGCGCTGACGCCGCGGATGCTGACCTATGCGCCGCTGCGCTATTCGGGGGAGCATCTGGACGACAGTATGGCGGTCTGGTTTCCCGCGCCGAACAGCTATTCGGGGGAGGATATGCTTGAGCTGCATTGTCATGGCGGGATCGGGACGGTGCGCCGTGTCTCCGAA
Organism: uncultured Eubacteriales bacterium; assembly: GCA_900318765.1. Taxonomy (GTDB): domain Bacteria; phylum Bacillota; class Clostridia; order Christensenellales; family CAG-138; genus UBA3792. The sequence continues at coordinate 49,549 of ONLX01000025.1, read as the reverse complement.
GCGCTCTTAGACCTTGGGGCACGCCCTGCGGAGGGCGGGGAGTTTACAAAACGCGCTTTTTTGAACGGAAAAATGGATCTGACCCAGGCAGAGGCGGTCATGGATCTGATCAACGCGCAGGCGGATTCGTCGCTGCGCGCAGCGCTGCATCAGCTCGGTGGCAGCATCGGACGGATGCTCCGCGCCACCGAAGAAACGATTCTCGATGCGCGTTCCGCTGTGGAAGCCGCAATCGATTATCCGGACGAAACCGAGGAGGACGTGTATGCCGCGCTCCCGCAGCAGATCGAGGACGCGATCCGCGAGATCGACGGTCTGCTTTCCCACTCACAGCAGGGGCGGTTTCTGCGGGAAGGGGTACGGACGGTCATTCTCGGCCGGCCGAACGTCGGCAAAAGTTCACTGTTCAATGCGCTTCTCGGCGAGGACCGCGCGATCGTGACCTCCGTCGCCGGAACCACGCGCGATGTCCTCGATGAACGCACGGCATGGAACGGCGTTTCCGTGCGGCTCATGGACACGGCAGGCTTAAGGGAAGCCTCCGATGAAGCGGAAAGCATCGGAATTGACCGCGCCCGCCGCGCGCTGCACTATGCGGATCTGCTGCTCATCGTGCTCGATGGGTCCGTTCCGCTCACGCCCGAGGATGACGCGCTCCTCGAAGAGACACGCGCGTTCCGGCGCATCGTCATCTCGAACAAGTCGGATCTCGGGACCGTCGCAGCCGATCTTGCGGTCAGCTGCAAAACGGGGGAGGGGCTTGAGACGCTGAAAACACGCATCACCTCGGTTGCGGGAACCGGAGAACTTGACACGACGTGCATTACGAATCTGCGGCATATCCGCGCGCTCGAGGCCGCCCGACAGGCGCTGATGCACGCCTCTTCGCAAACCGAGCCGGACTGTATCGCTACCGATCTGAGGGAAGCGTCGCACCATCTCGGCACCATCACCGGCACCGATGTGGATGAAAAGCTGCTTGACCGGATCTTTGAGAATTTCTGCGTCGGCAAATAGTTCTTTTTCTTCCGCGGAGAAGAAAAAGAACCAAAAAGAAGCCTTATTCTGAGGCTTCTTTTTTTCGTTTTGGGGAGATTACATGGCCTGCTTCTCTTTGACCGCGCCGAGCAGGTTGCCGAGCAGCAGGTACGAAAGCAGTCCGACGGCGAGCAAAACTCCGCCGAGGATCCAGTACACGTTCGTCAGGGGATTGGTCGTTCCGTAGATTTCAAGTGCGCCGGTGACCAGACTGCCGACGGTGAGCGTCGCAATCCCGGCGTGGGTACAGCCGGCGGAAATCCCGGAGGGGTACGGGCGTTTGTACTTCATGAGGAGGAAGAACGGAAGCACACCGCCCGCCAGCGGAAACGCGAACGCTTCGAGCATATAGAAACTGTAGACGCCTCGGCCGAAGACCTCATAGACGGCGCCGAACAATGCGGTAAACAGGGTAACGATCAGGTAGATCAGGAGGGTTTTTTCGTACCGCTGTCGGTTTTTCTTAGTATCCGATGTAAACAATGTCGCTCACGCTCCTTTCCTTCGTGGATTTTCCGCTCGACGTCGGAACATTGACGATCGTTCCGTTGAACACCATCGTCGAGGAACCGCCGCCGTCGAGATTGTATGCCGTTTTTGCGCCGAGCGTTTTCAAAAAGGTCGCAAGCTCATAGAGCGTCAGGCCTTCGCTCTGCGACGTCCGCCCGTCCGAAACGACGAACAGGTAATGCAGATCGTCGACCACCGCAATGGCGGTGCGCGGGTTGCTCGCCATGGCTCTGCCGACCTCATCGTTGACCGAAACGGAGATCTCCCCGTCCTCGATCAGCGCCGGACCGAAGTTCAGAACGTTCCATGCGCCGCTTTCGAGCAGAGCCTCTGCCGTGATCTCGGATTCCCGGATGATGCCGAAGCTGCCGTCGCCGTAGATGACGAGGTCGACCGCGTTCTTGACCGCCTTGTCACGGTAGAGCACGCCCTCACGGATCACATAGCCGGATTGCCGCGCGCCGTAATAGTCCCCGTTGATCGCCAGAACGGCATTGACCGCATCGGCGGTTTCCGAGACCTTTGCGGTGACATTGCGCCCATACGTGCCTTGGGCGAACGCGGTTTTGAGGTACTCGGGCGAGGACACCTGCACATCGGCTACATAGACGGTTGTATCGCTGATGCGGTACTCGGTCAGCTGCACGGAGATGTTCTCATCGCGATAGGTCGTATCGGTGGAGACGACGTGCGCCGCGCTGGTGGATACGGTGACTGCCTCCGCCGTCGGAGCGGCGGTGGGGATAGCGGTGGCGGCTGAGGTCGGCTCGACCTCGACCGTTTCAGACTGCGCCATAGCTTCGGAGACGACGGTAATGACGGGCTGCGCAGCGGTCTCTACGGTTTCATATCGGCGGACGATGACGAACGTATCGAGCAGCAGATAGGAGGTAAAGGCAAACAGCAGACCGCCGAACAGGAAGCCCCCTAGGTACTTTTTCAAATGCATAAGGCTCACCTCACTTCTTTTGTTTTGTTGAGTACAGTTTACGCAGCGAACCCTAAAACTACCTTAAAAGCCAAAAGTTTTTTTGCAATCTTGGGATAGGTATGGTATAGTATCGGTAAGAATCCGATCAGGGAGGAGAAACTCCATGCGCTTGCTGTTTGCAGAGGATGAGCGTTCGCTTTCGAAAGCGGTTACGGCGATCCTTGTTAAGAATCATTATTCGGTCGATGCGGTTTACGACGGCGAGGAAGCGCTCGACTATCTGGAAACCGGTAATTACGACGGCGTGATTCTCGACGTGATGATGCCCAAAGCGGACGGGTTCACGGTGCTGAAACGGATGCGAGCGGCGGGGAACCGCACGCCGGTGCTGATGCTGACGGCCCGTTCGCAGATCGAGGACCGCGTGCTCGGGCTCGACAGCGGCGCAAACGACTATCTGACAAAGCCGTTCGCAATGCAGGAGCTGTTGGCGCGGATCCGCGCGATGACGCGTACCCCGGGTGTGCAGCCGGATACGCGGCTCATGGTCGGGAACGTTACGCTCGATGCGGCGACCTATGAGCTCAGCGCGCCGGGAGGGAGCTATAAGCTTGCCAACAAGGAATACCAGATGCTCGAAATGCTGATGCGCAACCCGAAAAAACTGATCTCGGCGGAGAGCTTCATGGACCGCATCTGGGGATATGACAGCGAGGCGGAACTGAACGTCGTCTGGGTGTATATCTCGTATTTAAGAAAGAAGCTTTCGGCGATCGGCGCGAATGTCCAGATCAAGGCGCAGCGCGGCGTCGGATACTTTCTGGAGGTGCAGGGATGATTCGCAAACTGCAATGGCGGTTTATCGGCATCGCGATCCTGTCGGTTTTCCTCGTGCTCGTCATACTGATCGGCGCGATCAACGTTCTCAATTACAGCAGCGTCGTTACGGATGCGGACGGCACGCTGACCATGCTGGCGGAAAACGGCGGGCGGTTTCCGGGCTTTTCGGGCAAGAACTTCACGCCGCCGCGGGAGGGCGACGCGCGCAATTCCTCCGACGATTCCAGCCGGCGATTGTACGGAAACCGGGATCGGCGAGAGCTCTCGGCGGAACTGCCGTTCCAGTCGCGCTACTTTACGGCGATCATCGACGAAGACGGGACGGTCGGATCGCTGAACGTCGAAAACATTGCGGCACTGGATGAATCGGAAGCGAGCGCGCTTGCGCTGTCCGTTTTCGCCAAGGGCCGGGGGCGAGGCTTTGCGGACGGGTATCGATACCGTCGAACCGAAATGGACGGCGGAACGATGCTGATCTTTTTGAGCTGTCACCGCGAGCTTGCGACGGTGCAGACGTTCCTGCTCGTCAGCGGCATCATCTCCGCAGCCGGACTTACGGCGGTCTTTCTGCTGATCGTGTTGTTCTCGCGTCGGATTGTCCGTCCGATCGCCGAGAGCTATGAAAAGCAGAAGCGATTCATCACGGACGCCGGGCATGAGCTCAAGACGCCGCTCACGATCATCAATGCCGATGCGGACGTTCTGGAGATGGATCTGGAGCAGCCGAGCGAATGGCTCGACGATATTCGTACGCAGACGCAGCGGCTGACGGTATTGACGAACGACCTGATCTACCTGTCCCGCATGGAGGAGGACGTTCCGGTTCAGATGATCGAATTCCCGCTGACCGACGTCGTTTCCGAGATGGCGCAATCGTTTTTTGCCGTCGCAAAATCGCAGAACAAAACGTTTGACGTATCCCTGCAGCCGATGCTGACGCTTTCCGGCGACGAGAAGGCCATCCGCAAATGCGTTTCGGTGCTGCTCGATAACGCGCTGAAATATTCGCCGGAGGGAGGCGTGATCCGCCTGAGACTCCAAAAGGAAGGCAAGCAGATACGGCTGTCCGTTTACAACACGGCGGAACAGGTCCAAAAGGGCAATGCGGATCGGCTGTTTGACCGATTCTACCGCGCTGACGCGTCGCGCAATTCCGCGGCGGGTGGATTCGGGCTTGGGCTTTCGGTGGCAAAGGCGGTCGTGGAAGCGCACAAAGGGAAGATTCATGCGTTCTCTGAGGACGGGGCATCGCTGACGATTGAAGCGTCGCTGCCGCAAAATTGAACGAAAAAAACAGCCCGATCCGAACGGATCGGGCTGTTTGTGTCCAAACGAATCAGTTGCTGTGCTTGCCGAAGACTTTGATGAGAATCTCCAGGATCCACTGGATGACACGGAGCACTTCGAGGATGAAGTCGCAAACGTACGAGATGATGTAGGTATCGAAGACCTTCTTCATCCCCTTCAGCTCATCGCCGGTGGCGAGGCCGTACTTCTCGATCATCTCCAACGCGCGATCGTTGGCTTTCTTTTCGACCGGAATGTTCAGAAGCGTGACGATAAAGCCCGCAACGAGCAGCAAGCCGCTGAGTACCAGAGCGATCGAGGAGAAGACCATGCTGCCCTGCAGCACGACAAAATCGATGATAACGCCGATCAAAAGAACCGGGATGAAGAGCAGCGGGCCGAAGACGCCGATGACCGACAGGCGGTTGCGCGTTACGGTTGCGGGATCGCCTTCCTCACAAAGCTTGGCAAGGCCGGCCTTCTGAACGGCAAGCGCGGTTGCGGTGACGGATTTCTTATCGTCGATCTTGAACAGGATGCTGCGAAGGTAGATCGTCTTCGTAAAGATGTTGTAGTAGTTGCCGAAAAGCGCGCCGCGGATAAAGCCGGCTTTTTTGACTTTGATGTGCGTGAGCCCGTCCTTATCGAGCACATAGCGCGCCGCGTCCGCACCGGTCATACCGGTGGAAATCGGCATCTTGTTCGCTTTCCAATAGCGAACCGCGATTAAGATCTTCATGACCAGCGCAACGATCGCCATAACGACGACGAGGATGCTGACGATGATGTATGCAACGACAAGCCCGATCGGCGCGCCGTCGAACAGTTCCGAGAGAATGCTCGCAAAATTTTCCATGATTCTGGTCCTTTCTGTTTTTCTTCCTAAATACTATCATATTTGAAAAAGATGTCAAGAAAAAAAACTGCGATCGAAAAAAAAGGACGGGATATTGCATTCGGGGGAATCACGATGGTATAATAAATTGATTAATTATTCATAAGGAGACCAACGCATGAACATCCAATCCACGAAGAACGGAACCGAACGGGTGCTTGCCCTCAAAGGCAGACTGGATACAATCAGCGCACCGGTGCTTGAAGCGGAGCTGAAGGACGCGCTAAGCGGCGTGGAAACGCTTGTGCTTGACTTTGAAAAACTCGAATACATCTCATCCGCAGGGCTTCGCGTGCTGCTTGTTGCAAAAAAAGTGATGCAGCAGCGGGGCGGCATGAAACTTCTGCACGTGAACGAGACGATTATGGATATATTCGAGGTTACCGGGTTTACAGATTTTTTGACGATCGAGTAACGGGGAGGCACCATGGAAACCATTCTTTCTTTGCTGGAGCGGTATACGGCGGAGCATGCCGCAATGCCGATTTTGTTCGACGAAGCGCATTCCAAAGGCATTTCGTACGCGCAGCTCGATGAAATGACCGGGCGCGTGTACGCGTATCTGAAAGCGCATGGCGTCGGCAGGGAGGATTTTGTTCTGATCAATCTGCCGCGCGGCGTTCTGCCGGTCGTCGCGATGATTGGCGTATGGAAAGCCGGCGCGGCATGGGCGCTCGTGGAGGATACGTACGCCCCGGAGCGGATTGCGTATATTCGTTCCGACTGCGGGTGCAAACTGGAGCTTTCTGCGGCCAACTGGGACGAAGTGATGAACAGCACTCCACTTGCGGGGTACGAGCAGGCGGATCCGCATGACGCTGCGTATGCGATCTATACCTCCGGAACGACCGGGAACCCCAAGGGCGTGCTGCACGAATACGGCAACCTTTCCCGCGCGATCGATTCCATTCGCGTAAACGGCGTGACCCCGTTTGACGGGTCGGACCGGCTCGCGCTGCTTGCGCCGATGAACTTTGTCGCGTCGGTCATCGTCGTGCTCAAAACGCTCAGCATCTGCGGCGGGCGCATGTATATCGTCAGCTACGCAACGATCAAGAACCCGATGGCGCTCAAGATGTTCTTTATCGAAAAGCGCATCACCATCACGTTTTTGACGCCGTCTTACGTCCGGATGCTCGGCAACCAGACCGGACCGTTCCTGCGGATGCTGTTCGTCGGCAGTGAACCGGCCAACAACCTGTACAACAAGAATCTTGAGCTGATCAACATCTATGCGGCTTCGGAGAGCGGGTTCGCGGTCGGCGTATTCCCGATCGACCGGGCCTATGAAACCTGCCCGATCGGCAAGCCGGAGGTTGAAACAAAGATCTGGTTGATCGGCGAGGACGGAAACGAGGTGGCCGACGGCGAGATGGGCGAGCTCTGCTTTGAGAATCCCTATGTGCGCGGCTATATCCATCTGCCCGAGGAGACAAAGAAGGCATTCGTGAACGGCGTCTATCACACGGGCGACCTTGCGCGGCGCGATGAGAACGGAAACTTCGTTTTGCTCGGCCGCAGCGGCGATATGATCAAGATCAACGGGAATCGGATCGAGCCTGCGGAGATTGAGGCGGCCGTGAAGCAAACGCTTGGGATCGACTGGGCGGCGGCGCGCGGCTTTGAGGAGAACGGCAAGAGCTATCTTTGCGCGTACTACACGGCCGATGTTCCGGTGGACCCGGAGGCGATGCGCCGGGAGCTGATGAAGCGACTGCCGTACTACATGATTCCGGCCTACTATATCCATATCGATCAGGTGCCTTTGAAGGCAAACGGCAAGCTCGACCGGAAGGCGCTCCCGAAGCCCGACACGAAGGATTTCAAGACCGATTATGTCGCGCCGACGAACGAGACCGAACAAAAGCTCTGTCATGCGATGGAGACGGTGCTCCGGCTCGAGCAGGTCGGCATTCACGACGACTTTTACGAGATGGGCGGCGATTCACTCGGATCGATCCAGGTCATCGTGGAGAGCGAGCTGCCCGGTCTCAACGCGAGCGAGATCTTCCGCGGTCGCACGCCCGAAAAGATTGCCAAGCTGTATGAAGCGTCACGCGCGAACTACGACGGCGAATCGCCCGAGAGCAAGAACGCAAGCGCCTTGAAAACCGAGCATCCGTTGACGACGGAGCAGCTCTATATGGTGGACTATCAGCTCTACACGCCGAAATCCACGATGTACAACCTGTTCTCGATGCTCAAGATCGATAAAGAGCTGTTCGATTTAAAGAAGCTGGCGAACGCGCTGCAGACGGCGATCCGGAATCATCCGGCAATTTTGACGACGTTCCGCTTCAATGACGACGGCGAGATCGTGCAGCGGTACACACCGGAGAACTTGGAGGAAATCCGGGTTGAGAAGATCAGCGAATTCGAGTTTGAGAGCATCAAGGATACGCTCGTACAGCCGTTCAAGATCATCGGCGGGCGGCTCTATCGCTGCCGGGTCTTCGAAACGGAGAAGAACGGGTATGTGTTCTTCGACGTGCATCATACGCTGTTCGACGGAACGTCGCTGAAGGTGTTCATGGGCAACGTCGGAAAACTCTATATGGGCATGCAGCCGGATCCCGATTTCTATTACCTGATGCTGCAGCAACGGGAAGAGGCGGTGCATACGCCGTTCTACGAGGAGAGCAAACGCTACTTTGAAACGCTGTTCAACGGCGTCGAATGGTCGAGCCATCCGAAGATCGATCATCAATCGCGCGAGAATGAGATGGGCGAGCTGTTTGCCGAGCTCGGGCTCGAACAGGGGCAGATGAACGCGATCGAAAAGCGGTACCGCATCAGCCGGAACGAGTTCTTTATCTCGGTGGCCGCGCTTGCGATCTCGTATTACAATCGGAAAAACGACATCAAGCTCTCGTGGATTTACAACGGACGGGAGGATATGCAGATGATGTCCAGCGTCGGTCTATTGTTCCGCGATCTGCCGATCGGCGTTCGGCTGAACGACAACCGCACCGTGCGCGATCTGTTCGGCGACGTGCACGAACAGGTGCAGAAGGGCATTGAGCACAGCTGCTATCCGTTTGTGGATCTCAACAACCAGGTTGCAAACGGCGAATCCGCGTACCTGCTGTATCAGCAGGATATCCGCGATATGGGCGGTCTGGAGGGCATGAACGTTGAGACCGTCGAGATCCGGCAGAACCAGGCCGCGTCGCAGACGATTCTGGATATGGAAATCTTGGACGGCGCGGAAGGGCTCATCCTGATGATCGATTACGCGGCGAGCCGCTATGAGGATGCGAGCATCGAACGATTCAAGGACATCTTTGTGCACGTTGCGCAGGCGATCGCTACGAACACGTCTCAAACGGATCTGACGGTCGGAGAACTGCGGCGCAAGATTGAGGACAAACAGAATTTCTTCGCGAAAATTGTGGGCATGTTCCGCAGAAAGAAATAAGGAAGTCGATGAACAGAAAGCAAACGGAACGGGAACGCATCCGAAAGACGTTCGGCGTCAACAGGGCGATCTCGGGAGAATATGATCCCGCACTTGCTGCGCGGTGCCACAACGGAACGTTCGTGGGCAAAACGAACGGAACGATCGATGTGTTTTATGGCATCCCGTTTGCCGTACCGCCGGTCGGCGCGCTGCGGTGGAAAAAGCCGGAGCCTGTTCCGGAATCGGATGCCGTTTCGGAAGCGTACTACAACGGGCGATCGCCGATTCAGAGCGAATGGCCGACCGAGCGAGCTTCCTTTTATCCTCAGGGGGAGGATTGCCTGTACCTGAACGTATGGAAAAATCGTACCTGCCTCGATGCGCACAAGCCCGTGATGGTGTTCTTCCACGGCGGGGCCTACGGATGGGGCGGAACGGCGGATCCGATGTACGACGGAACGAACTTCGTGACCGAACAGCCGGGGATCGTTTTGATCACGGTCGGCTATCGCGTCGGGCTGATGGGATTTGTCGATTTTTCCGAAGTCCCGGGCGGAGAAGCCTATTCGGACGCGCCGAACCTCGGCCTGTACGATCAGATCGAGGCGCTGCGCTGGGTGAAACGGAATGCGGCGGCGTTCGGAGGCGATCCGGAGAACATCACGATCTTCGGGGAATCGGCGGGCGGCGGGAGCGTTTCGCTGCTGCCGTGCATTCCCGAGGCGAAGGGGCTGTTCCGACGGGTGATTGCCGAAAGCGGTTCGGTTGCGCTGACGTTTTCGAAGGAGGAGTGCCGGGAGTTCACAAGACGGCTTTTGAAAACGAGCGGAGCCAAAACGATGGACGATCTATGCGCGCTTTCGGAAGCGGAGCTGATGCGAATCAATGAGCCGCTGAATCCGTACAACAACTTTCCGCAGCGCGACGGCAAGCTGATCCCGGAGGACGCATACGAACCGTATCGGAACGGCGTGACGGCGGATGTGGACATGATGATCGGAACGAACGCAGACGAGATGAATTACTGGATCGGCGAGATCGGCGGAATCATTCCGTTTGGGTTTGGGATTCCGATCAAGTTTGAGAACGATCTCAAAAAGCTTCCGAAGGAGGATCGGGCACGCGCGAGGCGGTTTTTGCGGAGCGAAGCGGGGCATTGGATCTGGAAGCTCAGCGCGTTTTATACCGAGATGATGTTCCGGCTCCCTGCGATCGAGCAGGCCGAGCAGCATGCCGCGCATGGCGGGAAGGTCTTCCTGTACTACTGGATGCAGCCGAGCAAGCTATGGCAATACGGCGCCTGTCACGCGGCGGAGCTTGCGTACGTGTTCGGCAACACGGAGGATACGGTCTATACGGGGGAACCGGCCAACCGCGAGCTTGCGAAGCGGGTGATGCAGATTTGGGCGAAGTTTGCAACAGACGGGGATCCCGGAACGCCGGAGCTTTTGTGGCCGCCGTACGACGGAACCACGCGGGAGACGATGGTGCTTTGCAGGAAGCCGCGGACGGAACGGGACCTGAGGGGAGAACAGCGAAAGCTGCTTGCTCCGCTGTTGCGATACCGGATCAATCCGTCTTATGCGACGATGGATTATCGCGTACCGTTTGTGTACCGATCGATCGGAAAGGTGCTGTTGATCCTTGCGCTCACGGTCGGGCTGATGATCTGGGGCATACACAGTTTGTTTTAAAGCCGGACGGATTCCGGCAAGGAGGTTAGGAGGTTACTTGATGGATACGCAAAACACCGTGATATGGGTCGGCATTCTGCTGTCTGCTGCACAGGTTCTTTTCACATGGTTTCTGTTTTCGCTTGGCCTAAGGAAAATCCTGAAGAAGCTGCATTGGAAGAACGTGTGGATGGCCTGGATCCCGGGAGCGCGCTTTTTTGCGCTCGGAAATGCCCTGGAGCACACGATTGACGGCATCCTGTGCGGCGTGCTCGACGTGCTGAATCTGGCAATTTCGTTGATCAACGTAGATGCGACGTCGCAAGGCTGGTCCGTTGCGATTATGCTGCTGCACTTTGTCGTGTATATCGCGCTCTTTGTGTTCCGCATTCGTTTGTTCATGCGGATTCTGCGGGTCTTTGAACGGAAGAATTACTGGATTGTGTTCTTCCTCCTGCTTGAATCGCTCACCATACTGATCCTGGGATTCGGGAAAAAATATCAGCCCAAGGCGGAGTTCTTGCAAAAGGCCGAAGCGGAACAGGCGGCAGAGGAACGGGCGGAAGCGGAGTCCAAGGCGATCGTGCCCGATTCGGAGACAACGGATACGATTCCGAAGACGGGTCTTTATGTGAACATCCGGGAACGCAAGGTGCGGGAATTCGGGAAAACACATCATCTGCTTCGCGATATCGCGATGACCGTGCCGAACGGTTCGATGGTGCTGCTGCTCGGCGGATCCGGCGCCGGTAAGACGACGTTTGTGAATGCGGTCATCGGCTACGAAAAAGCCGATGCGAAGATCGTTCTGAACGGAAGGGATGTGTATCACGACGGTGCGGATATGAAGTATCGGATCGGATTTGTTCCGCAGCAAAACCTGATGCGGGGCAACGATACCGTGCTGTACACGGTGGACGACGCGGCCGAGATGCGGCTTCCCAAATCGGTAAAAACAAAGGATCGGATCGAGCGGGTCAACGAAGTTCTGGCGCTTTTGGGACTTTCGTCCGGAAGCGAGGGGCTCGTCTCCAAAAAGTCGGGCGGTCAGCTTCGCCGGATCGCGATTGCGATGGAGCTCGTTTCGGATCCGGAACTGTTCGTTCTGGACGAGCCGGATTCCGGATTGGACGGCATTATTGCGCGGGAGATTTTCCAAAAACTGCGCACGATTGCGGACGACGGAAAGATCGTCATCGTCATTACGCATACGCCGGATCGCGTGATCGATCTGTTTGACCGCGTTATCATTCTCGGCAAGGATTCGCAAAGAACCGGCCGCCTGACGTTCTACGGAACGCCGGACGAAGCGAAAGCGTTTTTCCATAAGGACACGATGGAGGGAATCCTCATGTCGATCAATCAGAAGGAGGAGGGCGGCGAAGGCCTTGCGGAGCACTACGCGGAGCTGTTTGCCGCAACGCGGAAAGGGGGCGCTGCGGAATGAATACGGAACTGAAACGGAACGGAAGGCTCGCGCAGACACGGATCTATCTTTGCAAGCTGCTGCGCATGTTCGTTTATCAGAGCGACTGGAAGGTTATCCCGCTCGGCGCGGTGATCGCCGCCGTTGTGACGTTCGTTGTCGGCGGAAATCTGTTCAGAACGCAGGAGGGGACGACGAACGGCGCGTTCGCGCTCGCGTGCGCCTGCATCTGGAACGGGTTCTTCAACTCGATTCAGGTCGTTTGCCGCGAGCGGAAAACGATCAAGCATGAGCATCGCGCGGGGCTGCATATCTCTTCGTACATTGCGGCGCATATGATCTATCAGCTGATCCTCTGCCTCGTGCAGACGATCGTGACGCTTCTGATCTGCAGAATCGCAGGCGTATCCTTCCCCGTGCAGGGCGTTGTAACGCCGTGGGGCATCGTCGATCTCGGCATCACGATCCTGCTGATCACGTTCGCGGCGGATATGCTTGCGCTGATGATCTCCTCGATCGTCCGGACGACGACGACCGCGATGACCGTGATGCCGTTTTTGCTGATCTTTCAGCTCATCTTCTCGGGGACGTTTTTCCAGATGACGGGCTTTGCCGAGCAGCTCACGAAGCTGACCGTTTCGAAATGGGGCATTGAGAGCATCTGCGCGATCGGCCGGTTCAATGAGCTTCCGATGGTCACGCTCTGGAATACGATGTTCCGGCTGAAGGATGTGGAGTTTGCCGAAGGAAAGCCGGTGCTTGCCTTGATTCAAAGCATCGAACAACAGGGCAAGATGGATGAGATTTTGCAGTGGTCCGGCTCGATCAACCAGAAAGCCGCATACGCCAGCACGATCAACAATGTCCTTACGACCTGGGGCGCGCTGCTGCTGCTGACGGCGGTCGCTGCCATCGTATCGATCGCGGTGCTCGAGTTCATCGATCGGGACAAACGATAACACTTTTCGGGAAAACCTGCAAAGAACGCGATTCTTTGCAGGTTTTTTTCGAATCCATCCGACAATTTCCGCGGCGGCATTGAGAATCGGGAAGGAATATGGTATAATCAACTATCTGCCTTATGCGGGATCGTTCAAAGGAGCATAGCATGGAAAACAAACTTTTTCGGCAAAAAAATCTGGATCGGATTCAGTCCCTGGAACAGCTGCAGGATTATATGCGCGTCACCAATCCGAGCGTTTGGATGGTGTTGATTGCGGTGATCGTTCTGTTGGCGGGACTGATCGTGTTTGCGATCGTAGGACGGATTGAGACGACGGTTCCTGCGGAGTTCACCGTTCGGAACGGGATTGCCGTGGCCACGGTCCGATCCGACCGCGAGCCAGAGGTTTCCGAGGGCATGACGCTGCGCCTCGGCGGGACGGAAACAACGATCGATTCCGTGCTTTGGAATGCCGATCAAACCGCCGCGCTTTCGGCGCAGATTTCGCTGCCGGACGGAACGTATTCCGGAACGGTTGTTCTGGAAACGATCTCGCCGATCCGATTCCTTTGGAAGGAATAACGGCGCATGGAACAGCAAGCTTCGATCAAACGGAACCGGATCAGGCGTCCGGTTCGCAAAGGGGCGGCGAAGGTGCCGGTCGTGATGCAGATGGAGGATCTGGAATGCGGCGCGGCGTGCCTTGCCATGGTCATGGCATACTATCAAAAATGGGTTCCGTTGGAACAGGTACGGCTTGACTGCGGCGTTTCGCGGGATGGGTCGAACGCCAAAAACATGCTGCTCGCCGCCCGCAATTACGGGTTTACTGCGAACGGCTATCGCATGGAGCCGCAAATGCTGAAACAGCAGGCGGAATTTCCCTGCATCATCCATTGGAATTTCAATCATTTTGTTGTGCTGAACGGCTTTCGGAACGGAAAAGCGAGCATCAACGACCCCGCGCGCGGAACGGTACTGCTCTCGATGGAGGAGTTCGACCGTGCATTTACCGGGATTGTGCTTCGCATGACGCCCGGGGAGCAATTCGTTCCGGGCGGAAAGCCAAAGAGCGCGATTGCGTTTGCGAAAAAAAGATTGGTCGGCGCCGGCGCAGCGATCCTCTTTATGATGCTGACGACGGCAATCTCCTACCTGTTCGGCGTGATAAACCCGGTGATGACGCAGGTGTTTTACGATCGGCTTCTGACCGGGCTCAACCCGGAGTGGCTGGTCCCGTTCATCGCGATCATGGGGCTGCTGTGCGTTCTGCAGCTTGCCGTGGAGATGATTCAGGCGATCTATTCGCTGCGGATCGACGGGAAGCTGTCCGTCATCGGCAGCACAAGTTACATCTGGAAGGTGCTGCGGCTTCCGATGGAATTCTTTTCTCAGCGCATGGCGGGGGATATTCTGGAGCGCGAACAGTCCAACGCGTCGATTGCGAGCGCATTGGTGCAAACCGTCGCTCCGTTTTTGCTGAACCTATTGATGATGGTGTTTTACCTCGTCATCATGATCCGATACAGCCTTCTTTTGACGTTGATCGGCCTGTTGAGCGTCTTTTGCAATGCGTTCTTAGCCAATTACATTTCGGAAAAACGCGTCAACATCACGCGCGTGCAGATGCGGGATGCGGCGAAGCTGTCCGCTGCGACCTATGCCGGAATCGGCATGACCGAGACGATCAAGGCCGCCGGAGCGGAAAACGGATTCTTCTCGAAGTGGGCGGGCTATCAGGCGTCCGTGAATACGCAGGCGGTCCGGTACGCGCGGCTGAACGCTTCGCTCGGACAGATTCCAGCGTTTATCGGAACGGCGGCCAACTATCTGGTGCTGTTCTTCGGCGTTCGTCTTGCGATGGACGGCAACTTCACCGTCGGTATGATTGCGACATTCCAGAGCTACCTGGCACAGTTTATGAACCCCGCCATGACGCTGATCGACGCGGGGCAGACGATTCTGGAGACGCGGACGCAGATGGAGCGCATCGAGGACGTGATGGAGTATCCGAACGATCCGTTCGTTCGGGAGGAGCCGCTTTCGGAATCGGAGGACTATTCGAAGCTGCGCGGCGAGGTGGAGCTGAAGAACGTGACATTCGGCTATTCAAAGTTCGGGGAGCCGGTTGTGCGCGATTTTTCCATGCATCTGAAACCGGGCAGCCGAGTGGCGATCGTCGGCGCGAGCGGCTGCGGAAAATCGACGATCAGCAAGCTGATTTCCGGACTTTACCGGCCGTGGAGCGGCGAAATTCTGTTCGACGGGAAGCCGATCGAAGAGATTCCGCGCAGCGTGTTTACCGGTTCGCTTGCGGTGGTGGACCAGGATATCATTCTGTTTGAGGATACGATTGCCGAAAACATCCGGATGTGGGACCGCTCGATTGCGGACTTTGAGGTGATTCTGGCCGCGCGGGATGCGCAGATTCATGATGATATCATGCTGCGCCCGGGCGGATACGACGGCAAACTCACCGAAAACGGCAAGGATCTCTCCGGCGGACAGCGACAGCGGCTCGAGATTGCGCGTGTGCTTGCGCAGGATCCCTCGGTGATTCTTCTCGATGAGGCGACGAGCGCGCTCGACGCCAAAACGGAATATGATGTTGTCAACGCGATCCGCGATCGCGGGATCACCTGCATCGTGATTGCGCATCGCCTCAGCACAATTCGCGACTGCGATGAGATTATCGTGCTCGAAAAGGGGCGCGTCGTCGAGCGCGGCACGCATGAAGAACTGTACGCAAAGGGCGGCGCGTATGCCGACCTCGTGCTCAGTGAGTAGCGGAAAGGAGGCGGATTCGTATGGGATGGTTTGACGAACAGATCCGGCAGCGGATGGAGAGCGATCGGAATCTGTTTGACGATTCGTTTGTGCGCGTCGCTGCATCCGTGCTCGGGGGCAGGGTGGCGGACCTGATGCGGGATCGAATGACGATTGCGCGGGAAGCGCTCGACGATATTTTGAAGTATTATCGCTGCGCCCCGGTGAAGGTCCCGGATTCGATCCAGACGGCCGAGGAGCAGATGGATTACGTGCTGCGTCCTCTCGGCATCATGACGCGCGCGATTCGGCTGGAGCCTGGTTGGCAAAAGGACGCATTCGGGCCGATGATCGGGTTTTTGAAGGATGGAAACGATCCGGTCGCGCTGCTGCCCAACCTGCTGCATGGGTATCATTATCGCGATCCGAAAACGGGAGAAACCGTTCGGATTACGAAAAAAACGGCGTCGGATTTTTGCGAGGAAGCCGTGTGCTTCTATCGTCCGATGCCGATGAAGAAGCTCGGAATTCCCGATCTTTTGCTGTATATGAAGGACAGCATTTCCGTCAGCGATTTTGTGCTGATTCTCATTGCGACGCTGGCGGTCACGCTCGTCGGAATGATCGAGCCGCGGGCGTATCGCATTTTGATGGGGCCTGTGCTGAGCAACCGATCCTATTCGATACTGATCGGTACGGCGATCTTTCTGCTGTGCGCGGCGTTCTCGTCCCAGCTCATCGGCGTTGTCCGAACCCTTCTGATGGGACGGATCCATACGAAAACGTCGATGGCGGTTGAATCGGCCGTGATGATGCGGATTCTGTCGCTTCCGGTGAGCTTCTTTCGGGGGTTCTCCTCCGGCGAACTGGCAAGCCGCGCCGGGTCGGTCAGCGCGCTCTGCCAGATGATGATCGGCAACGTCCTTTCGGTCGGGCTGTCTTCCATTCTGTCGCTGCTGTATGTGGTGCAGATTTCGCGGTTCGCGCCCGCGCTCGTTGCTCCTTCGTTGATCATCATTTTGGCGACGGTGCTGCTCAGCACGATTGCGATGTTTGCGAGGATTCGCATTTCCCGGAAGCGGATGGAGCTTTTGGCGAAGGAACGGGGGCTGAGCTACGCAATGGTCTCCGGCATTCAGAAGATCAAGCTGGCCGGCGCTGAGAAGCGCGCGTTCGCCCGCTGGGCAGGCGTTTTTTCCGAAGCGTCGAAGCTCGAGTACAATCCGCCGCTGTTCTTGAAACTGGACGGCGTTCTTCTCACGGCAATCGGGCTGATCGGAAACATTGCATTGTATCTGATCGCGGTGCAATCCAATGTGAGTGTAGCAGATTACAACGCGTTTACGGCGTCATACGGTCATCTGATGGGCGCGTTTACCGCGCTTGCGTCGCTTGCGACGGCGTTTGCGCAGATGAAGCCGGTGCTTGAGATGGCCGAGCCCATTCTGAACACCGAACCGGAGGTGACCGGGAGCAAAGAGGTTCTGACGAAGCTCTCCGGCGGGATTGAGCTGAACCACGTCTTTTTCCGGTACGATGAAAACACCCCGGATGTGCTGAAGGATCTTTCGCTGAAAATCCGTCCCGGGGAATACGTTGCCCTCGTCGGCAGAACGGGATGCGGGAAATCCACGCTGCTGCGGCTGCTGCTCGGATTCGAGAAACCCCAGCGCGGCGCGGTCTATTTTGACGGGAAGGATCTGAACAGCCTCGATCCGCGGTCTGTACGCAAATTTATGGGCGTGGTCACGCAGAACGGACAGTTGTTCCAAGGGGACATCTTCTCGAACATTACGATCTCCGCGCCGTATGCGACGTTGGACGATGCATGGAAGGCAGCCGAAATTGCGGGGATCGCCGAGGATATCCGGGAGATGCCGATGGGCATGCAGACGTTGATCTCGGAAGGGCAGGGCGGAATCTCCGGCGGGCAGAAGCAGCGATTGATGATCGCGCGCGCGGTTGCGTCGAGCCCAAAGATTCTGGTGCTTGACGAGGCGACGTCCGCACTCGACAACAAGACGCAGAAGCAGGTCAGTGAAGCGCTCGATCGGCTCAAATGCACGCGCATCGTGATCGCGCACCGACTCAGCACGATCCGCAACTGCGATCGGATTCTGCTGCTGGACGGCGGAACGATCCTGGAGGACGGGACATACGAGAAACTGATTGCCCAAAACGGAGCGTTTGCCGAACTGGTCGAACGGCAGCGGATCGATCGCCCTGCGCCAAGCGCGTGAGAACCACCTGAACCGACAACTGAAAAAGAGGAATTTACATCGTTTTCATATTTACAAACCCAATAGAATCTGTTAAACTGAACCTGGAGTGTATTCGGCGCACGTTTTTGCGCCGAAAACGAACGAATTACGGGAAAATTCGGAAAAAGGGGGAATGAAACGGTGAAGGACACATTCCGCGGCGGCGTTCATCCGAGAGGGCATAAGGAGCTCAGTCGGGAAATGCCGCTGCGTGCATACAATCCGGTCGGCGACCTGGTCTTTCCGCTCGCGCAGCACATCGGAAAACCCGCAAAACCCATCGTCATAAAGGGCGATCCGGTGCTTGCGGGGCAGTGCATTGCCGAGGCGGATGGATTCGTTTCCGCAAACATCATCTGTTCCTGCTCCGGGAAGGTGAAAGCAATCGAGAAACGGCGCACGATCGCCGGCACGATGCAGGAGTGCATCGTTGTGGAAAACGACGGGCAGTTTACCGCGGTCGAAGCGTATACCGAGCGCGAAGAGCTTTCCTCCTTATCGAACGAGGAGATCATTGCGCGCGTGAAGAACGCCGGCATTATCGGCCTCGGCGGCGCCGGGTTCCCGACGCACGTGAAGCTCATGCCCAAAGTGCCGCTCGGCATTCGGTTCGTCATTGCGAACGGTGCCGAGTGCGAACCGTACCTGACCTGCAACGATCAGCTGATGCGGTCGAGCGCCAAGGGCATTCTGGAGGGCATGGAAGTCGTTCTGAAGCTGTTTCCGAATGCCGAGGGGATCGTTGCGATTGAATCGAACAAGCCCGAAGCGATTGCCGCGATGCAAAAGGCCGTGAACGGGCATCCGCGCATCCGCGTTCTGAAAATGCGAACCAAGTACCCGCAGGGCGGCGAGCGCAGCCTCATCAAGGCGATTGCGGGAATCGATTATCCGATCAACAAGCTGCCGGCGGATGTCGGCTGCATTGTCAGCAACGTCGGAACGCTCTATGCGATCGGACGGGCGGTGCACTACCGGGAACCGCTGTTCCGCCATGTGCTGACCGTGACCGGCGAGGCGATTGCTGTGCCGCGCAATTTCATCGTGCGGGACGGCACGAGCTTTGCGGAACTGATCGAAGCATGCGGAGGCATCCGCGAGGGCAAGGAAGCTGTGAAGGTGCTTTCGGGCGGACCGATGATGGGCATTGCGGTCGGGACGACGGACGTTCCCGTGACCAAAACGACGAATGCGATCACGGTGCTGGCCGAGGACGCGGTGGAGCTGGCCGAAAAACAGATGACCGCGTGCCTGCATTGCGGACGCTGCACGACGGTTTGCCCGAGCGGTCTGATGCCGCAGATGATGGCGGACGCGATTACGGCAGGGGACATGGAGCGGTATGAAAACAAGCTGCATGGACTGGATTGCGTGGCTTGCGGCTCCTGCACTTACATCTGCCCGGCAAAACGCCCGCTCACACAGGCGTTTAAGCAGACAAAAGCGGAATTGATGGCGAAGAAGCGCGCAGCGGCTGCGGCAGGAGGCAAACAATGAACACATTGCATCTTTCTCACGGGCCGCACATTCGCGATCGCTGGACGACGTCGTTCATCATGCATACGGTGCTGATCGCACTGCTGCCGACGGCGATCGTCGGCGTCATCGTAAACGGTTGGCACGCGTTGTTTGTCATTCTCGCGTCGATCGTATCTGCGGTCGGGTCCGAGTGGCTGTTCTGCGCGATCACGCGGCGCAAGCTCAGCATTTTTGACGGCTCTGCGGCGGTTACGGGCATGATGCTCGCGCTGTCGCTGTCGCCGATCGTTCCGCTGTATATCCCGATCATCGGTTCGGCGTTTGCGATTCTCGTCGTAAAATGCTGCTTCGGCGGTCTCGGCAAGAACTTTGTGAACCCTGCATTGGCCGCACGATGCTTTTTGATGATCTCCTTCGGCAATGCCATGACGCAGTTCCCGCTTGCGGCGGACGGCGTGACTTCGGCGACGCCGGTCGCGATTCTGACGGCGGGCAAAACGGTCAATATCACGCAGATGTTCCTCGGCACGACGAACGGCGTTATCGGCAGCTCGGTGCTGGCGATGCTCGTCGGCGGATTGGTGCTTTGGGGACTGGATATCATTCACGGGGAAATCTGCTTCTCCGTGCTCGGCGGATTCACGCTGATGATGGCGCTGCTGGGCGGACAGGGCTTTGATCCGAAATTCCTGCTGGCGCATCTTTGCGGCGGCGGTGTCGTCATGGGCGCATTCTTTATGGCAACCGATTATACGACGTCTCCGGTCAGCCGGCTCGGGCAGCTCGTTTACGGGTGCCTGATTGGCGTACTCGGCGCACTGTTTCGGATTTTCGGCAAAAATGCCGACTCGTTCAGTTACTCGGTTATCATCGCCAACCTGTTTACGCCGTTGATCGATATGTATATCATTCAAAAGCCGTATGCGTATCGCAGGGCGGCGATCAAGAAGGCCAACGGGGAGAAGCGGGTTCCGCTCTGGCAGCGGATTCCGAAGCCTGTCATTGCGCTGACGGTGATCACACTGCTTGCGGGCGTTGCGCTGTCCGGCGTGTTCACGATGACCGAGCCGGCGATCGAGCAGAAGAAACTGGAGGCCAAGCGCGCGTCTTACCAGGTCGTCTGTCCCGACGCGAAGATGTTCGTGGAAAGCGAGGAAGCGAATCAGGCGCTTGCCGAGCTGAACGGCGGCGTGTACGGAACGAGCTTCGGACGGTCATACATCAATGAAGCATTGATTGGCGTCGACGGCAACGGCGACGTAGCAGGATACGTCCTGAGCGTGACGAACGGCAACGGCTATGAGGGCGACATCAAGCTTTCGGTCGGCCTCAAGCCGGATGGGACGCTGAACTGCATCTCGTTTACCGAGCTCAACGAAACGCCGGGCAAGGGATCGAAAGCGGCGGAGCCGGAGTTCCTCAATCAGTTCAATGACCGCGTGGTGACAAAATTGGTGCTCGGCGAGGGAGAAAACGGCATCGACGCCATCTCCGGCGCAACGGTTACATCCTCCGCCGTCGTGAATGCGGTCAATGCGGCGCTGGACTTCTTCCATAACGTCATGCACGGAGGGAATTGATATGAACCGTTATGTGGAACGGCTGTATAACGGCCTGATCAAAGAGAATCCGACCCTGGTGCTGATGCTCGGCATGTGCCCGACGCTCGCGGTTTCGACCACCGCAATGAACGGCGTCGGCATGGGCATCTCGACCACGGCGGTTCTGATCCTTTCGAACTTTGTGATTTCGCTGCTCCGGAAGGTGATTCCGGATGAGGTGCGCCTTCCGGCCTACATCGTAATCGTGGCATCGCTTGTTACGGTGACGGAACTGCTGATCGAAGCCTACTTACCTGCGCTGTACAGCGCGCTCGGCATCTATATTCCGCTGATCGTCGTAAATTGCATCATCCTCGGCCGTGCGGAAGCGTACGCAAACAAGCATACGCCCGGGCTCGCCGTGATGGACGGAATCGGAATGGGCCTCGGCTTTACGATCGCGCTGACGGCGGCGGGACTCGTCCGTGAGGTGCTCGGAAGCGGCTCGGCGTTCGGATTCAACTTCATTCAATATCTGCCCGGCGTGGAACCGATCGGAATCTTCGTACAACCTCCGGGAGCGTTCTTCGTGCTTGCGCTGTTCATCGCGATCATGAACGCCATCGGCATCAAGACCCGGCAGCGCAAGCTCGTCGAGAACACCACATGTGACGGGTGCTGCGCAACCTGCGCACAGCGCTGTGAGGATGCGGAGGAGGATGCCAAATGAAAGAGCTGATTCTGATTATGATCGGCGGCGCGCTGATCAACAATGTGGTATTGAACCAGTTCCTCGGCATCTGCTCCTTCCTCGGCGTTTCGAAGCAGATGAAGGCTTCGGCAAGCCTCGGTATGGCGGTCATCTTTGTTATGACGATCGCGTCCGCCGTGGCGAGCCTGCTCTATGATTTCGTTCTGAAACCGCTCGGTCTCGACTTTATGAAGACGATCGTTTTCATTCTGGTCATTGCCGCGCTCGTTCAGATCGTTGAAATGTTTCTCAAAAAGACGTCGCCCGCCTTGTATAAATCGCTCGGCATCTATCTTCCGCTAATTACGACGAACTGCGCTGTGCTCGGCGTTGCGCTGACGAACGTGCAGAACGAGTACAATTTCCTCGAGAGCGTTTTGGCGGGATTCGGAACCGCGGTCGGCTACACGCTGGCAATCGTGCTTCTGGCCAGTATCCGTACCCGGATCCGTGAGGAGGATCTGCCCGCGCCGCTGCGCGGAGCGCCGATCGTTCTCATCTCGGCGGCGTTGATGTCGATTGCGTTCATGGGCTTTTCGGGTCTTTCGTTCTGACGGAGGTGTGCGATGGAGATTATTCTGATTACCACCGCCGTCATTACGGTGATTGGCATCGTCGTCGGTGTCGGACTGGTCATTACCGGCAAGAAATTCCATGTCGAGGTCGATGAGCGCGAGGCGGCCGTGCGCGAATGCCTGCCCGGCAATAACTGCGGCGCCTGCGGATTCGCGGGCTGCGACGCGGCGGCTGCGGCGATCGTCGCAGGGGATGCGCCTTCAAACGTCTGCCCGGTCGGAGGCGCTCCGGTTGCGGAGCGGATCGGCGGCATCATGGGCGAAAATGCGGAGATGCCCGAGCGCAGGGCGGCGTTTGTCCGCTGCAAAGGCACCTGTGAAGTTACGAAAAATCAAGGACAGTACGTCGGAATTCCGGATTGCCGCGCGGCGGTGCTGTCCGGAATGAACCTGGCCGAATGCGATTACGGCTGCATCGGACTCGGCTCGTGCGTGCAGGTCTGCCCGCAGAACGCGATTTCGATTGTGGACGGCGTTGCGGTCGTCAACGACGCGCTTTGCGTCGAGTGCGGACTCTGCGTCAAAGCCTGCCCGAAAGGGCTGATCGAGCTGGTGCCTGTGAGCAAGCGCGTTCGCGTGCAGTGCTCGAACAAGGAGAAGGGACCGCTGGTCAAGAAGGTATGCTCGGCGGGATGCATCGGCTGCAGCCTTTGCGTGAAGCAATGCGCGTTTGAAGCGATCACGGTGGAGAACAACCTTGCGCACGTTCGCTATGAGAACTGCACGCAATGCGGCAAGTGCGTCCAAAAGTGCCCGGTCCAGGTCATTCTCCCGCCGAAGGCGGAGAAGGCTGAAGAGATTCCGGCATAACGGGAGGGGGATTCGATGGAGAAACGAAATCAGGCGGCAAAACTGATCATCGCAGGGATCGTCGTTGCGATCGCGGTGCTGTTCCTTTGCGGCGTGATCGGCGGAAAAGAGATTCTGTATCATCTGGAAAACCGCGACAGCCTCGGTCCGCTGACCCGTTCGGATATTTCGTATCAAACGGTCGAGGCTCCTGCAGCAACGAGCAAGGACGGAACGATCAACGCCGGGGACTGGGCAAAGGCGTATCCGTACATTGTGGCTACGATGGGCGACAACGCGAAAAACACCTATGTGATCGACTATCTCGAACAGGATCCGTACCTCGTGAATATCTATGAGGGGTATGGATTTGCGAAGGATTACGGCAGCGCGCGCGGGCATGCGTATACGCTTTTGGACGTGGATCAGACGCTGCGCCCGCATGCGAACGCAAACTGCTTGACCTGCAAGACGCCAAACTTCACCAAGCTTGTCAACGACCAGGGCATCGGCGTATATACGATGTCATTCGATGAGGTAATGGCGAATATGGAGGAGGCGATCAGCTGCTATACCTGCCACGGAAACGACGCGGGCAACAAAGGGCAGATCACGATCACGCACTCCTACGTGACGAAGGCACTTCAGGATGCAACAAGTTCGATCGATCCCGCCACGCTGTCCTGCGGGCAATGCCACATCGAGTATTACTTCACGCCGACCGATAAGGAAACGATGATGCCGTATCACGATGTTGCGTCGATGTCGCCGGACACGATTTTGGCGTATTACGATACGATGGTGCTTCCGGATGGATCCGTCGGCTTCTATGATTGGGTGCAGGAGAGTACGGGCGCAAAGCTTCTGAAGGCACAGCATCCCGAACTCGAGACGTATCTTGCAGGGCCGCATGCGAACCTGTTGAACTGTGCCGATTGCCATATGCCGATTGAGCAGGCGGAGGACGGAACGATCTATCACAGCCACTATATCGTCAGTCCGCTCGAAAACAAGACGCTGCTCAGCACCTGTGCCGAATGCCACGGCGATACCGATATGGTCAACATGGTGACGCGGCTCCAGAGCAGAGTTACGGAACGGGAGACGGAGGTCGGCAACCGGCTTGCGGCATTCAACGACGCGCTTGCGGATACGGTTGCGGCCGGAACGATGAGCGAAGAAGAACTCGACGCGGTTCGGAAACTCTATCGGGAAGCACAGTGGTACTTTGACTTCTGTTACGTGGAGAATGCCGAGGGCGCGCACAATTCCGAACTTGCATTCTATTGTTTGGACACATCCGACGCGAAGATTGCCGAGGGGATGGAACTGCTCGGAAAGTAAACTCGTATGAACAGCGGCGGGGATCTGATGGATGGATTTCCGCCGCTCTTTTTTGGAATATGGAAGTCGTAAAGAAAATTTGGAAGTTTCTGTCTTCGATGACGTTTGCGATCCTTCTGCTGGGATTGCTGGTCGTCGCGTGCGCGGTGGGCAGCTTTGTTACACAGGGGCAGACGTATGAATGGTATGCCGCAACGTATTCCGAGACGGCGGCCGCATGGATCGTTGCGCTGCACCTGGACGACGCGTTTCACAGTTGGTGGTTTATCGCAATTACCGCTTTTTTGTGCGCAAACCTGCTGCTTTGCAACGTACTGCGGCTCGGCTCCTTGATCCGCCGGACAAAGGCGGCAAATGACGCGGCATCGTATCTCGGAACGGAACCGGATGCGTCGGCGTCCGGGATTTCCGACCCGGAAGGCGTTTTTCATAGGCTTAGGATGCCGAAGCCGAAGCGTGTGGAGGCAAACGGGAAAACGATTCTGTTTTCCGCAAAGAATCGGGCCGGGCTTTGGGGCGCGTGGGTGTGCCATCTCGGCATTCTGCTGCTGATTCTCGGCTTCGGGCTCGGGCAAATGACCAAGAAGGAGTTTACGGTCTACGGCGTGCCGGGCCAGGAGAAACCGATTGCCGATACGGGGCTGACGCTGCGCATTGACGATTTTCGAGTTGCCCTTCGCGAGGACGAAACCGTAGAGCAGTACACGGCGGACATCACGGTGTTTCGCATGCCGCAGGGCAGTACAAGCGTGCCGGATCAACAGAGCGCGACGATTTCGGTCAACCATCCGGGCAGGCTGCTTGGCATGACGTTCTATCAGAACGCCACGGGATGGGCCGCACAGGTGGATGTTTGGAAAGCGGAACAGCCCTTACAGAGCGAAATCCTTTGCGCCGGGGAATATCTCACGGTCAGGGATTTGCCGGAACTGGTCGTCTTCTTCAATGCGTTCTATCCGGACTATGCGTTGGTTCCCGGTGAGGGCCCGAAGACGCTGTCAAGCAGTCTGAAGAATCCCGCCTATCTGTATTCGGTATACTACCGAGGGGAGATGATCGGCATGAACGTGCTGATGGCGGGGGAGAAGCTCACGATCGACGATTATACGGTGACGTTCTCTGCGCCGCAGAACTATACGCTGATTCAGATCAAGCGCGACTCGTTTACGTGGCTGGCATTTGTCGGAGGAATCGTGACGATGCTCGGTCTGCTGCTGGCGTTTTACCTGTTCCCACA
Source organism: uncultured Eubacteriales bacterium (assembly GCA_900318765.1). GTDB lineage: Bacteria > Bacillota > Clostridia > Christensenellales > CAG-138 > UBA3792. The sequence continues at coordinate 23,863 of ONLX01000025.1, read as the reverse complement.
GGCCGTATGGGCGGAGCAGGCGGACGACGGAACATGGACGGTGCATGACCATTGCCGCAAGCGCGGGACGCTGTATCGGGAAACATTTTTGCAAGCGGCTTCCAAGAACGAAAAGGAGTAAAAAACGATGCTTCAGGTGGAAAATACGCTGTTTACGATCGTCATGCTGCTGTACTTTGCGGCGATGATTCTGTACTTTACGTATCTTGCAATCAAAAAAGATTTGCTCAGCAAGATCGCGATCGGACTGCAGATTGCGGGACTGGTGCTGCATACCGCAGCGCTGATCTGCCGCGGAATCGGCGCGGGGCGACTGCCGCTCACCAATCAGTATGAGTTCGCGACGGCATTTGCGTGGGGACTGTGCCTGGTCAGCCTGATCTTCATTTTGCGCTTCCGGTTCCCGGTGCTCGGCGCGTTTGCCGCGCCGGTAACGTTCCTCGTGATCGGGTATGCGGCGATGCAGTCGAAGGATGTGCATGAACTGATGCCCGCGCTCCAAAGCAACTGGCTCGGGTTCCACGTTTCAACCGCCATCATTGCGTACGGCGCGTTCGGCGTTTCGTTCGTTCTGTCGATTCTCTTTTTGCTGCGCGATCGGGCGAAGGAAGGGAGCTTTTTCGATCAGCACATTCCGAACCGCGAAAAGCTTGATCTGATCAGCTACCGCAGCGTTGCCCTCGGTTTGCTGTTTCTGACGTTCACGATCATCACCGGCGCGATCTGGGCGGAGCGCGCGTGGGGAAGCTACTGGTCATGGGATCCGAAGGAGACCTGGTCACTGGTTACGTGGATCATCTACGCGATCTACCTGCACCTGAGGATTCGCAGAGGCTGGCGCGGCAAGACCGCGGCGATCTTCGCGATCGTCGGATTCGTCTGCGTGATTTTCACGTATATCGGCGTCAACACGTTTTTGCCCGGCGTACACAGCTACAAATAATTCGGTTTTCGGCAAAAGAATGCTCGCCCGATGATTCATCGGGCGAGCAAATATTTTTTGGATTAATCCTCGTAGGCAACGGCGCGATCGAACAGCGCTTCGATCTCTTCGGAAGGCTTTTTGGAAAGCAGCGTGACCAGCACCGCCGCAATTGTGCCGGCTAAGAACCCGGGGATAATTTCGTAAATCCCGGTGCCGGAGCAGAACAGCAGCCACAGAAGATCGACCGCTGCGCCGGTCACAATCCCCGCGATCGCGCCGGAGAACGTGAACCGTTTCCAGAAGAGGCTCAGCAGGATTGCGGGACCGAACGCGGCACCGAAGATGCCCCATGCGTTCTCAACGAGACTCATAATCGAGCCGGAGCCGGGAAAAGCCGCCAAAGAGAGCGCGGCAATGGCAATTGCAAGCACGACGAGCCGACCGACCCACTGCATCTCCCGATCGCTTGCGCGATGCTTCCGCAGGATCGGTTGATACACGTCGCTCGCCAACGCCGAGGCCGCCGAGAGCAATTGACTGTCTGCCGTGCTCATCGAAGCGGCAAGCACTGCCGACAGCAGAATGCCCGAGAGAATCGCAGGGAACAGCTGCCGAACCATCTGGATGAAAACCGTCGAATTCTCTGCAATCGCATCCGATGCGCCGAACATCATGCGGCCGACCACGCCGACCGCCGTCGCGAAGCCGAGAATCAAAAGCGTCCAACCGATACCGATGAATGCGGATTTTTTCATCTCCTTCTGTGAACGCAGCGACAGAAACCGGACAATGATGTGCGGCATTCCGAAATAGCCGAGCCCCCAGCCGAGCCCCGAAACGATGCTCTTCCAATCCGAAAACGGGTTAAAAAAGTCGGCGGGAATCGCAGAGGCGCTTTCGGTCAGGTTCAACGCGCCGAGCGCGAAGATCGGGGCAAGCAGCAGCGCGCCGAGCATCAGAAGCCCCTGGAAGAAGTCCGTCCAACAAACCGCGGAGAAGCCGCCGAAGAACGTGTAGGCGACGATGATTGCCGCGGCAAGGTACATGGCCGTGTTGGCGTCGATCCCGATCACCGTATGGAACAGTGTGCCGCACGCCTTGATGGAGGAGGCGGCATAGATCGTGTAGGCAAAGAGAAAGACGGCGGCGCAGATTACCTGCAGAGATTTCGATTTGGACAGGAAACGGTTCGTGAGGTATTGCGGGATCGTGATCGAGTCGTTGGCTGCAAGGCTGAATTTCCGCAGCCGCGGCGCTTCAAGCAGCCAACTCAGGCTATAGCCGAGCAGCAGACCGATCGGAATCCAGATCTGCCCGAGCCCGAGCGAGAACACAGCCGTCGGCAGACCCATCAGCACCCATGCACTCATATCCGAAGCGCCGGCGGACAACGCCGTCACCCAGGGGCCCATCTTCCGCCCGCCGAGAAAATACATCTTTTCTCCACCGTTCTTGGTGCGCAGGAAGAAGTAGACGCCGATGCCGATCATAAACACCAGATACAGAATAAATACGATCAGTTCCATGTCATTCCTCCAAATTTTGCTTGCAATGGATTGGAAAATATCGTATCATAGGTTTATCCATGAGAAAAGCGAAGAAATCGCATAATATCCATGAAAAAACGGAATCGATGAGGAAACGAGAATGGATACGGGCATGCAGAAATACCGGGCATTTTGGACGGCGGCGGAGTGTGGAAGTCTGACCAAAGCGGCGGAACGGATGAATTATACACAGTCCGGCATCAGCCGGATGATTTCCGATCTGGAGTCGGAATGGAAACTGAGCCTTTTGGAACGCAGCAAGAGCGGCGTGCGGTTAACGTCGGACGGAACGGTGCTGATGCCTCGGGTGAAGCGGCTTCTGGAGGATGCGGAGAAGCTGCGGATGGAGGTGGATGCATTGAACGGTCTGCAATCGGGGCTGATCCGAATCGGGACGTTTTCGAGCGCGGCGACGTATTGGCTGCCAAACATCATCCGGGAGTTTCAGAAGGATTATCCGAACATCGGGTATGAGATTTTGCTCGGCGATTATACGGAGATCGAGGCATGGGTGCAGTCGGGCGCAGTGGACTGCGGGTTCAATCGGCTGCCGACGCTGCCGGATTTGGAGGAGATCTATCTCGAGCAGGATCGACTGGTGGCAATCTTGCCGGAACACCATCCGCTGACGGCGTACGAGCGTGTTCCGCTCGCATCGCTCTGCGAGGAACCGTTCATGCTGCTTGAGAAGGGGGCAAAGGCGGAGGTGTCCGAAATCTTTGAGCGAAACGGATTGAAGCCGAACGTCCATTTTACAACGTGGGATGATTACGCGGTCATGTCGATGGTGGAAGCGGGGCTCGGAATCAGCATCGTCCCGGAGTTGATCTTGCGGCGTGCACCGTACCGGATTGCAGTACGCGAGCTGGACGTTCCCGCAACGCGGCGCATCGGACTGACGCTGCGCAGCCGCAAGGATGTCTCGGCGGCGGTGCGCAAGTTCATCGAATACCTGCCGCTTCGGTAAGGACTTGACAAACCTTGAAAAGAAGCATACTATATAGTTTAATTTTGAGACGGAGAGAAACACATGAAAACCTTTGAAAAATCCACGAAACTGGATCATGTTTGTTATGATATCCGCGGACCGGTGATGGACGAGGCCAACCGCATGATGGAAGCGGGGGAGCGGATCGTCCGCTTGAACATCGGCAATCCCGCGCCGTTCGGATTCCGCGCGCCCGACGCGATTCTGGAATGCATGAGCCGGAATCTCCCGAATACGGAGGGGTATTCCGATTCGAAAGGTCTGCCTGCCGCGCGCGAAGCGATCCTCGGCTATTGCCGTAAGAAGGGGCTTCCGAACGTTACGATCAACGATATTTATACCGGCAACGGCGTTTCGGAGCTGATTCAGCTTTCCATGCAGGCGCTGCTGAACAACGGGGACGAGGTGCTGGTGCCTTCGCCGGATTATCCGCTTTGGACCGCGTCCGTCACGCTTGCGGGCGGTGCGGCGGTGCATTATCTCTGCGATGAGGCGAGCGAATGGAACCCGGACCTGAAGGATATGGCATCGAAGATCACGTCGAAAACGAAAGCGATCGTTGTAATCAATCCGAACAACCCGACCGGCGCGCTCTACCCCGATGAGATTCTGAAGGGAATCGTTCAGCTTGCGCGCGAACACGATCTGATTCTGTTTGCCGATGAGATTTACGATCGCCTTGTGATGGACGGGCGGAAGCATACGGCGCTTGCGTCGCTCGCGCCGGATCTGATGACGGTTTCCTTGAACGGGCTCAGCAAATCGCACCTGATCGCGGGATATCGATGCGGCTGGATGGCGCTCTGCGGCGATAAGTCCCGGGCCAAAGGATATATTGAAGGGATCAATCTGCTTTCGTCGATGCGGCTTTGCTCAAACGTGCCTGCGCAGTCGCTGATCCCGGTTGCACTCGAGCATCTGGATTCTACGGAAGAGCTGCTCGTCCCCGGCGGACGCGTCTACGATCAGCGCGAGTACATCTATCACGCGATCAACGCGATCCCCGGCGTTTCGGTGGTGAAGCCGAAGGCGGCGTTCTATATGTTCCCGAAGCTGGATGTGGAGCGGTTCCACATCATAGACGATGAGAAATTCGTACTCGACTTTCTGCGGGAAAAGAAGATATTGTTTACGCATGGCGGTGGGTTTCACTGGCCGAAGCCGGATCATTTCCGCCTGATCTATCTCCCGTGCATTGAGGATCTGAAGCTTGCGGCAACGGAGCTTGCGGATTTTCTGCAAACCTATCATCAGTAATGTTCAAAAAAACATCCACCGGCCGGTGGATGTTTTTTGCTGCATTAAGACGGTGCGGAAATCTCTTTGATCGCGGCGAGCGCGGCATCGATCTCGTTCGCCGTTGTGGCGGGGGAAAAGCTGAATCGAACGGCGCCCTGCGGAAAGGATCCGAGCGTTTTATGCGCTTCCGGCGCGCAATGCAGCCCGCATCGCGTCAGAATATGGAACGATTCATCGAGCCGCGCGGAAGCTTCCGCGTTATCGATCGTGAGAAAGTCGATCGCAAAGACGCCGACCCGCTTTTTCGGATCCGTCGGCCCGAGCAGACGAATGTTCGGAATCTCGCACACCCCCGCAAGGAACCTTCGGATCAAGGCAAGCTCATGAACGCGTGCGCGCTCGGGATCGAAGGAACGCATCGCGGCACCGAGCCCATAGATTGCGGGGAGGTTCAGCGTGCCGGGCTCAAACCGGTCGGGGAGAAACGGCGGCATCCGATCGCTGTGCGACTGCGAACCGGTTCCGCCGAATACGCTCGGCTGCAGCGCGTCTGCATACGATTCGGAGAGCAGCATCAGCCCGAGCCCCTGCGGTCCGCGCAGCCCTTTATGGGCGGGAATGCAGAGCGCGGCAGCGTGCAGCTGCTTAAGATCGATCGGAACATGACCTGCCGCCTGCGCCGCGTCGAGCACAAGCGGGACACCGTGTTTTTCGGCAAGCGCGGCGAGCGCTTCCGTATCCTGAAGGGTCCCCGAAACATTGGACGCCATGGTGCAGACGCAAAGCCGAAGCTCACGCCAATCGACATTCAGACGATCGAGCCGCATACAGCCGTCCGAATCGGAAGGAATGCGGATCAGCCGACAGCCCAGCGCTACGAGCGGGCGGAGAACCGCATTGTGTTCCATCGAGGAAATCAGAACCGAATCGCCGGGCCGCACATACCCTTGGATCGCCATGTTCAGCGCAGCGGTACAGCCACCCGTGAAGATGACGCGCCTCAGATCGGAGCAGCCGAACGTGTCGGCAACCTGCTCGCGCACGGACAGCACGGTCATCCCTGCATCCGTGCAGCGCGCGTAAGAGCTGCGGCCCACATTGACTCCGACCGTATCCAGATACTGTTTGACCGCGTCGGAAACCCCGTCTGCCTTCGGAAACGACGTTGCGGCATTGTCCATGTAAATTTCCGGTAAGAACAATTTCGTGATCCTCTCTTGCAAATAACGCTTCTATATGGTATTATATCATTATCACGTTATCCTTGCAAGCGGATAACGGGAGGGAGGAATAAAAATGGAGAAAACGAAGAGAGGATTTGCGGGCTTTGTGAAGGACAATTGGCTTGTCGTTGTGACCGGACTTCTGATCGGCGCAGCGGCGGTGGTGCTTTCCTGGCTCGGGAATCCGAAAAACATGGGTTTCTGTATTGCATGCTTTGAGCGCGATATTACGGGTGCGCTGAAGTTCCACCAGGCGGGCGTCGTTCAGTATTTCCGTCCGGAGATCGTCGGTATCGTACTCGGCGCCATGATTATGGCGATGCTGCGCGGCGAATGGCGTGCGCAGGGCGGATCGTCACCGATCACGCGCTTCATTCTCGGCATGCTCGTGATGATCGGCGCACTGGTCTTCCTCGGATGCCCGCTGCGCATGGTGATCCGCATCGGAGGCGGCGATCTGAACGCTGTAATCGGATTGGCGGGCTTCATTGTCGGTATCCTGATCGGCGTTATCCCGCTGAAAAAGGGATTCTCTTTGAATCGTGCGTACCGGCAGAATACGCTTGAGGGGCTGGTGTTCCCGTTCCTGCTCGCGATTCTGTTCACGATTTCGCTCGTTTCGGATCTGTTTGCAAAGAGCACCGGCGGCCCCGGCAGCATGCGTGCACCGTGGCTGATTGCGTTCGGAATCGCGCTCGTCGTCGGCGCGCTGTGCCAGCGTTCGCGCCTTTGCATGGCGGGCGGCATTCGCGACGTTGTGCTGTTCAAGGACTTCCATCTCGTGCTCGGCTTTGTTTCGATTCTTGTGGCTGTACTCATCGGAAACCTGATCACCGGCAACTTCAAATTCGGCTTTGAGGGACAGCCTGTTGCGCATACGGACGGCGTGTTCAACTTCCTCGGAATGGTTCTGGTCGGTTGGGGCAGCGTTCTGCTCGGCGGATGCCCGCTGCGGCAACTTGTGCTTGCCGGCGAAGGCAACAGCGATTCCGCGGTTACGGTCCTGGGCTTCATGGCGGGCGCTGCGGTTTCGCACAACTTCGGACTGGCGTCTTCGGCGACCGGCATCGGCAGCGGTCCGGTGCTCGGCGTTCTGATTGCGGGCTTTGCGGTGCTGCTCGTTGTCTCTTTGATGAATACCAAAAGGAGGAATTGATATGCTGGATGTACGCGGATTGAATTGCCCGATGCCGGTGCTTGCCGTGCAGCGGGAAGTGAAGGCGAATGCGCCGAAAACGCTTGAAGTGCTGGCCGACCATATGACGGCGGTTTACAACATCCAACGGTTTGCGTCGTCACAGGGGTATGCCGTAAAGACCGAGGAGACTGCGGAAGGCGATTATCGGATTCTGCTTTCGAAATGATCTATATTGCGACCTTCTATACCCATGCGGCAGCGCTTTTGACCCATCGCGCGCTGACGAAAAACGGCATCGAAGCCGTGATGCAGCCGGTGCCGCGCGCGCTTTCGTCCAGCTGCGGAACGTGCGTGCGCTACGCGGCGGATGATCCGTGCTTTCCGATTCTGGATCGGGATGCCGAACAGGTTGCGGAATGTACAACGGACGGCTATCGCGTGATCCGGAGATTTGACTGACAACAAAAAACGAACCGTCTCCCAAAAAGGAGACGGTTCGCATCGTTTTGGCTTACTCTTCGACCTTGACCACCGGGGATTCCGGCGCGTTGCGCTTGATGCTGTCAATCCCGTTCAGGCAGCCCGCCTTTGCTTTGTAGCCCTCGCCCGTGGCAATGATTTCGCCGTTCTTTGCCTTGAGACGGAACCGATATTCGCCAGCCTTATCGAGGTACAGTTCAAACTTCGGATGCTTGAGCGTCTCGAATCCTTCTACGGTCTGATCCTCAACCGGTGCTTCGGGGGCATTCTTACGGATGCTCTCCACGCCGTTCAGACATGCCGATTCGGTGGTGTAAACTTCGCTGACGGCGATGATTTCGCCGTTTCCGGCCTTCAGATTGAATTGATAACCGGACTTAACCTGCTTCACTTCAAATTTGCCCATGGGTGTTCCTCCTGCGTATGTCATTCGTGCGTATGCTATTTGCATTCGTCCTATTGATTTTACCACGTTTTTTCGCGTTTGACAAGTTTTGCAATGCAGAAAAATACGACTTTTTGCAGAGGACGTTTTTTGGCAGAGCGCAACGAAACGAAACAAATTACGATCGAAAATGTTCGGTTTCTTTGGTGGACAAGACTTGCGTTCACACCTATAATCATGGTAAAATCGGATACATCGGTGCGATGGGCATCCGATCATCCGATCCGGGCTCCATTCGCGGGATCCGGAAATCATTGTACGACGTTATGGAGGAACTATGAGTTTGCTGGAGGTGCGCGGGCTGACCAAGCGCTATGAGCGGTTCACGCTGGATCATGTTTCGTTTTCCCTGGAGCCCGGAAGAATAATGGGGTTTATCGGCAGAAACGGCGCAGGCAAATCGACGACGATGAAAACGATGCTGAATCTCGTGCACAAGGATGCGGGCGAGGTCTGGATCAACGGTCGCGATTTTACAAAGAACGAGACGCTTTGCAAGGGCGAGATCGGATTTGTCATGGGCGAATTCGATTGCTACAAAAAATCGACGCTGAAGACGATCACCGAGGTGACGAAGCGGTTCTATCCTTCCTGGGATGAGGACGCGTATCGCGGGTATCTGAAGCGCTTCCGCCTGGAGGAGGACAAAAAGGTCAGTGAGCTGTCCGCCGGTATGAAGGTCAAGTATGCGTTGGCACTGGAGCTGTCGCACAACGCTTTGCTGTTGATCCTCGATGAACCGACGAGCGGCCTGGATCCGGTTTCGCGGGATGACCTATTGGACGTGTTCCGCACGGTCATCGAGGACAGGACGCGCAGCATCCTGTTTTCGACGCATATCATCTCCGATCTCGAAAAGTGCGCAGATGATATTACGTACATTCACGGCGGGAAGATTCTGGCGACCTGCGATGTGGAATCGTTCCGGAATGCCTACCTTCTGGTCTCCGGAGACCGCGAGTGGCTCGACGCGTTGAAGCCTATTCTGGTGGGCTATAAGCCGAATGCGTTCGGGTTTACGGGATTGATCCGCGCAGAGAACCGGGACCGGGTGCAGGGATTGAAAACCGCTCCGGCGGATCTCGAATCCATCATGATTTATACGGAACAGGAGGGGGAACATGAGCAAACTGCTTTATAAGGAATTTCGGCTCTGCATGCAGCCGCTTGTGCTGATCTTTTTCCTGTTTGTTCTGATGCTGCTGATCCCGAGCTATCCCTATACGATCATGGGCTTCTTCATCTGCAACGGGCTGTTCTATTCGTTCACGCAGTCGATTGCCGACAACGATACGCTGTTCACGCTGCTGCTGCCGGTCTCCAAAAAAGACGCGGTGCGCGGAAAGCTGTGGTTTATGCTTCTCGTGCAGCTTGCGCTCGTGGTGCTGTGCGTACCGCTGATGTTCGTCAACCATGCGATGTTCCCCGAGGGGAACCCTGCAGGTGTCGATGCGACGCTTTCGCTGCTCGGCGGGCTGTTCGTGCTGTTCTCGTTGTTCAATGCATCGTTCCTGCCGAAATTCTATCGGAATCCGACGAAGAACGGAAGAAACTTTCTGATCTCCGCGGTGCTCTGCTTTGCGTGGATCATCGTATTTGACGGCGTCATGATCGCCGCAAATGCCGCGCAGGAATTCGTTCCGGCTTTTTCCTGGATCGAAACGCATCTGGATCGCTACCCCACCTGTGTCGAGGAGTGGCTGACGCAGGGAATCTTTCTGGTCGTTTGCATCGGAATCTTTGCGGCGAGCAGCGAATGGACGTTCCGCCGTTCCGTTCGCGCGTTTGACGGCGCGGATCTCTGATCGCAGCAAGGCAACGACATACACTTTGCCGCCGGTTTTTACAAAAATGCGAGAGGAATTCCCGGAAAGGGGATTCCTTTTTGTTGTTCTTTTGTGATATACTATACAATCATACGAAACGAGGGGAACGGGCATGAACAACGGCGCAAAGGGAATCCGGATCGCGTGGATCGGCGCGGCGATTCTTGCGGCTGCGTCGCTGTTCGGATGCCGGACCGCTTTACAGAGCCCGGAGCAGGAACCGCTTGCCGCCGCAACGGAAGCGCCGACGCCTGCACCGACCCCGATTCTGCTGGACGGAGGGGCCTATACCGGCGAAGAGACATCGCTGCAACTCGTTGCGATCGAGGCGGATTTTGCCCTGATCGAGACCTTCCCAAACCTTGAAACGTTGGATCTTTCGGGCAGCACCTGCTTTGAGCGGATCGCGGCGTATCGCGATGCGCACCCGACGGTGGAGGTTCGTTACACGGTGCCAATCGGGGGCAGTCTTTTGACCGCGGATACCGAGCAGGCGACGGTCGCTTCCGTTCCCGATCCGACCCTTCTGCGCTATCTTCCGAGGCTGACCGAGCTGACCGTAACCGAACCGATGACGCCTGCCGATGCAAAGGCGTTGCTGCTCGCGATGCCGCAAGGGGAGCTGCATTACGCGGTATCGTTTGCCGGGATGACCGTGCAGAACGATACGACGGAGCTGGACCTTACCGCGTATCCGCCCGAGCAGGCGGAGGCGCTTGCCGAGGGGCTTGCGGCCCTGCCCGAGCTTAACGACGTTTCGCTGAATCCGAAGGACGGCGCGACCGATTGGACGCTGAAAGACGTCGGCATATTGCAGGCTGTGCGGGAGTCGCTTCGCGTTGACTATCGCGTTACGGCGTTTCGGAAGACGTTTTCGCTTACCGATGCGGTTGTGGACCTCAACAATACGCCTCTGAACCATCAGATCGAGGAGCTGCGCGCGCTGCTGCCGTACCTGAGAAATGTGCAGCGGCTCGATATGGAGAACTGCCAGATCCCGGATGAACAGATGGCTGCCCTCCGGGAGGAGTTTCCGACGCCGAAGATCGTTTGGCGCGTGAAGGTCGGACCGTACTCCTGCCGCACCGATGCGCTGATGATCCGCTTTTCCAACTATATTTCGCATCGCAAGCTCAACGACGACGACTTGAAGGCGCTCGTCTATTGCAACGAGATGAAGTACATGGATCTCGGGCACAGCAACATTACGCATCCCTATGTTGTGGCATACATGCCCAATTTGGAGGTCTGCATCGTTTCGCCCGCGAAGGTAACGGATATTTCGGGCATTGAGAACTGCAAAAAGCTCGAATACTGCGAGCTGTTCAACGGGAAGATTGCGGATATTTCCCCGCTCGCCGCCTGTACCGAGCTGAAGCATCTGAACCTTTGCATGAATCAGATTACCGATCTTTCGCCGCTGTACGGCCTGACCAAACTGGAGCGGCTCTGGATCTCACGCAATCCGATTCCGGAGGATCAGATTGCCGTGATGCAGTCGATTGTACCGGACTGCGTCATCAACACGACCGCCAAGGATCCGACCCAGAACGAATGGCGCTGGAAACGACATGGCGACAGCAATTACGCGATCCGATATGAATTGCTCCGCAAACAGATGCTTTACGACCATTCGCAGAACACGTACTCGGTCGAACCGGATTTTGATTGAAAGGTTATTGGGAATTTTGATGCAACGCTTGCACCGCCGTAGTTTTGCAGCATCGAAAGCGCAGCAGCCGAAGGATTTTTCGAAAAATGCGCTTGCGGTGTTTCTGTCCTATTTTCGTCCGCACTGGAAACCGTTCACCATCGATATGCTTTGCGCAGCGGCGGTATCGATCGTCGATCTGATCTTTCCGATTATCTCGCGCCGATCGATGCAGGTTTTGCTGCCCGAGCGGCTGTTCGGAGCGTTCTTTGCCGTGATCGGCGCGCTGATCGCGGCGTACCTTCTGAAGGGTGTGCTGCACTATATCATCATCGTGGTCGGGCACGGCATGGGCGTTCTCGTTGAAGCGGATATGCGCAAGGATGTGTTCACGCACATCGAGAACCTCAGCTTTTCGTTCTTTGACAAGAATCGCACCGGCGTACTGATGTCGCGCGTGACGAATGATCTGTTCGACATCACCGAGCTCGCGCACCACGGACCGGAGAACCTTCTGATTTGCAGTCTCACGATCATCGGCGCACTCGGCGTGATGTTTTTCATCCGATGGGAGCTCGCGCTCGTGATTGCGGTGATTCTGCCGCTTCTGATGTGGTTCACGATCGCACAGCGCAAGTCCATGCGCAACGCGTCCGTTGAGGTGCGGAAAAAGACGGCTGAGATCAATGCGGCAATCGAAAGCGGAATCAGCGGCGTTCGCACCGCCAAAGCGTTTGCGAATGAAGACGAAGAGGGCAGAAAGTTCGATCAGGCAAACGGCATTTTCAAAACGGCCAAGCGGGAATACTATAAGGCGATGGGCCGGTTTCAGAGCGGCATGGAGTTCTCGACGGGCGTATTGCAGGTGATTGTCATCGGCGTCGGCGGATTGCTGATCATGCTCGGACGGATGGATTACATTGACCTGATTACGTTTACGCTGTACGTCTCCGCGTTCCTGTCACCGCTTCGGAAACTCGTAATGTTCATGGAGCAGTATACGCAGGGCGCGGCGGGGTTTGAACGATTTCTGGATATCATGCGAACCGAGCCGGAGATTCAGGACGCGCCGGACGCGAAGGTATTGGAGAATGTGCGCGGCGAAATTCGGTATGAGAATGTTTCGTTCCGGTACAGCACCGGCCCCGAAGTGCTTTCGGACATCAATCTGGTGATTCAACCCGGGGAAAGCCTCGCGCTCGTCGGACCTTCCGGCGGCGGCAAGACGACGCTGTGCCACCTGCTGCCGCGCTTTTATGACGTGACGGCGGGCAGCATCCGCGTGGACGGGAACGACGTGCGCAGCGTCACGCAGGACAGCCTGCACCGCGCGATCGGCATCATTCAGCAGGACGTGTTCATGTTTGCGGGAACCGTGCGCGAGAACATTCGCTACGGCAGACCGGATGCGACCGATGAGGAGGTCGCGGAGGCGGCGATCAAGGCGGAAATCCATGAGGAAATCATGCAGATGCCGGACGGCTACGATACCTACATCGGTGAACGAGGCGTGATGCTCTCGGGCGGGCAGAAGCAGCGCATCAGCATTGCGCGTGTGTTCCTGAAGAATCCGCCGATTCTGATTCTGGATGAGGCAACGAGCGCGCTCGATTCCGTGACCGAGCAGCGCATTCAGGCGAGCCTGGATGCTTTGAGCAAGGGGCGCACCGGGATCATCATCGCGCATCGGCTATCGACGGTCCGGAACGCCTCGCGCATCGCTGTGATTGAGGGCGAGCGGATTCTTGAGATCGGAACGCATGCCGAGCTGATGGCGAAAGACGGGGCATACAAAAAGCTGCGCCTTGCGCAGCAGCTTGCCGAATAACCGAAAAAGGCTGTTTCCCACATTGGGAAACAGCCTTTTTGTTCTGCTTGGATTTTATTCCTCTTCGTCCGCTTCTTCGTCCCAAGCGGCCATGCGCTCTTCGGCGATTTTCAGCAGCTCTTCCTGCAGCGCCTCATCCTCAACCGGGAGGAACTCCTCAAGGTCTTCTTCTTCGTGCTGCACGATCTCCATAATGCAAACTTCGAAATACTCCGCGTCGTCCTCCAGATCCGGATCAATCAAAACGCCGTATTCCTTGTCGTTATGCATAAAATAGTCGATAACTTCCAAATCAAACTCGTTTCCTTCATCATCCACAAAGGTGACAAGATCCCGTTCTTCTTCCATGATGATTCTCCTTTCATGCTTTCGATGCTATTGTACCCAAATCGGATAGGTTTTTCAACCCCTTCCGCAAAATCCAAAAATATTTTCGAAAGCTAAAAATAATTTTGGATTTCCCCTTGCCACGGGAGGAAAAAGTTCTTATAATAGAAACAGGAATGGTATGGGGAAAGGGGAACGGAGATGCAATTGGAATTCTACAAACGGCTCGCTTCCACACTCGCACAGCAGTTCGGGAACAACTGCGAGATCGTCGTTCACGATCTGAGCGGGGAAGACATGGATCACACAATTGCGGTGATCGAGAACGGGCATGTGACGCACCGGAAGGTCGGGGACGGGCCGAGCCGCATCGTATTGGAAGCGTTGCATACCGAGCATCCGGAGGAGCTGCAGGACAGCGCGGGGTACCTGATGAAGACGCACGACGGCAGAATCCTCAAATCCTCGACGATGTATTTGCGGGATGCGGACGGGAAGCTCGAAGGCGTTCTTTCCATCAATTACGATATCACGGAGCTGTTGATGGCGGAGCGCGCAATCGATTCGATTCTGCACCACAAGAACGAGCCCGCAATGCCGGAACGGATTCCGATTTCGGTCAACGATCTGCTGGACGATCTGATTGAGCAGGCGGCGGCGCAGGTCGGCAAACCCGTCGCGATGATGACCAAGGACGATAAGATCCGCGCGATCCGGTTCCTCAACAAGGCGGGCGCATTCTTGGTCACGCGAAGCGGCGATAAGGTGTCGAAGTATTTCGGCATCAGCAAATACACGCTCTATTCCTATATTGACGCCAAAACTTCGGATGAACAATAAATTTTTCGATGCAGAAAGGAAAGACGCTATGGATGTACATGCAATCAAACAGGCTGCAGCCGCATATCTTCCCGACATGACCCGGTTCCTGCGCGATCTGATCGCCATTCCGAGCGAAAGCTGCGAGGAGGAAGGCGTCATTCGCCGTACTATCGCAGAGATGGAAAAGCTCGGCTTTGACAAGGCGGAGATCGATCCGGAGGGCAACGCGCTCGGCTGGATGGGAACCGGAGAAAAGATCATCGCATTTGACGGGCATATCGACACGGTCGGCATCGGAAACCTTGCCAACTGGGAACAAAATCCCTACGAGGGGTATGAGACCGACGAGCTTATCTACGGACGCGGAGGCTCCGACCAGGAGGGCGGCGTCGTCAGCGCGATCTACGGCGCAAAGATCATGAAGGACCTGAATCTGATTCCCGAGGGGTATCGGATCCTTGTCACCGCCACCGTGCAGGAGGAGGATTGCGACGGACTCTGCTGGCAGTACATCCACAAGGAGGACGGCATTACACCGGAGTTTGTCGTTTCGACCGAGCCGACCGACGGCGGCATCTACCGCGGACATCGCGGAAGAATGGAGATCCGCGTGGACGTGCGCGGCGTTTCGTGCCACGGTTCTGCGCCGGAGCGCGGCGACAATGCGATCTACAAGATGGCGGATATTCTGCGTGAAGTGCGTGCGCTGAACGAAAACGGCGCGTCCGACGACGAGGAGATCAAGGGCCTCGTGAAGATGCTCGATCCGAAGTACAATCCAGCGCATTATGAAGATGCGCGCTTCCTCGGAAGAGGCACGATTACCTGCTCGCAGATTTTCTATACCTCGCCGTCGCGCTGCGCGGTTGCGGATTCCTGCGCCGTTTCACTCGATCGCCGCATGACCGCAGGCGAAACGTGGGATTCGTGCCTTGAGGAGATTCGGAACCTTCCGTCCTGCAAAAAGTACGGCGACGATGTGAAGGTTTCGATGTATCTGTATGATCGGCCGGCATGGACGGGACTCCGGTATGAAACGGAATGCTATTTCCCGACATGGATCAACAAGGAGAACGCTGCGCACGTACAGGCGATTACAAACGCGCACAAAGCGCTGTTCGGAGAGCAGCGCATCGGCGCGCCGAGTGCCATGCACCTGAGAAACCGTCCGTTGATCGATAAATGGACATTCTCCACGAACGGCGTTTCGATTCAGGGCCGGTATGGGATTCCGTGCGTAGGCTTCGGCCCCGGCGCGGAATCGCAGGCGCACGCGCCGAATGAGATCACGTGGAAACAGGACCTGGTCACCTGCGCCGCAGTCTATGCGCTGACGCCGCATTTCTATCTTGAAGCGGACAAGAGCGTCGATGCCGCCGAGTTCCGCGCGGGCAGAACGAACACCAAATTTGCGAACGATTGAGGGGGTTTCATGAGCAACGTCAAACAATTTACCGATAAACTCGATACGCTGAAGTTCGACCGGATGTACAACGGGGACTTTTTCCTGACGTGGGAGAAGACCGACGATGAGATTGCCGCGGTGTTCACGGTTGCGGATGCGCTGCGCCATCTGCGGGAGAACAATATTTCCGCGAAGATCTTTGATTCCGGCCTCGGCATTTCCCTGTTCCGCGACAATTCGACGCGGACGCGCTTTTCCTTTGCTTCGGCGTGCAACCTGCTCGGATTGGAGGTACAGGACCTGGATGAGGGCAAGAGCCAGATTGCGCACGGGGAAACCGTGCGTGAAACGGCCAATATGATTTCGTTCATGGCGGACGTCATCGGCATCCGGGACGACATGTATATCGGCAAGGGCAACACGTATATGCACAACGTCGTTAACGCCGTGACCGAGGGCAACAAGGCGGGCGTCCTCGAACAGAAGCCGACGCTTGTAAACCTGCAATGCGATATCGACCATCCGACACAGTGCATGGCGGATATGCTGCACTGCATTCACGAGCTCGGCGGGAGCGAGGACCTGGATGAGGCCATTCGAAACCTCAAGGGCAAGAAGGTCGCAATGACATGGGCCTACAGCCCGTCGTACGGGAAGCCGCTGTCCGTTCCGCAAGGCGTTGCGGGACTGTTTACACGGTTCGGCATGGATGTGACGCTGGCGTATCCCGAAGGATATGAGATCATGGACGATGTCGTGAAGGTTGCCGAGGAGAATTGCCGGAAGAGCGGAGCAACGTTCAAGATCACGCACGATATGAAGGAAGCGTTCCGGGACGCGGACATTGTGTATCCGAAGTCATGGGCGCCCTATCAGGCGATGGAGGAACGGACCGAGCTGTACGGCAACGGAGACCTGGAGGGGATTCGCGCGCTGGAGAAACGACTGCTTGCCCAGAACGCCGAACACAAGGACTGGGAATGCACCGAAGAGATGATGAAGCTCACCAAGGACGGCAAAGCGCTGTATCTGCATTGCCTGCCCGCGGATATTACCGACGTTTCCTGCGAGGCCGGCGAAGTTGCCGCGTCGGTCTTCGATCGGTATCGCGATCCGCTGTATAAACAGGCGTCGTTCAAACCGTACATCATTGCGGCGATGATCTTCCTTGCGAAGGTCAAGAACCCGCAAAAGACGCTGCTGGAGCTCGAAGCCCGCGGCCAAAAGCGCTGGGAAGGCGGCGAAGCATAGAAGCAATTCCTTTGTGAACAGGCCAAATCCGTTTCGGCCTGTTCTTTTTTGTGGGGAAAACCGGGAAAGCAGGTTGAATTCCGATTGGTTTTTTGATATGATACCGACATACGGATAGGCGATGGGAACCGAATCCAAAGAAGGAGACGATCAGGATGCTGCCCAAAAAACAATACCGCATGGCGGTCAATATCATCGGAGCGATTGCGTTTACGCTTGTGCTGTTCGGCATGGTTGTCAGCTCGATCGGTCTTATGAGCTTTACCGACGCATTTCAACAGGAGTATTCGACCTCAACCTTCCATATGGCGCAAACCGCGGCGGTGCTGGTCAATGGGGATCATCTTGCTTCCTATGTTTCCGGGGAATATGCCGAGGAGTATGCGCAAACCAAAGCACGCCTCGATGTGTATTGCGGAAAGATGAACGTTTCGCTGATTTACGTGATTATTCCCGATACAAGCGATTACGGACGGTTCGTATCCGTTTTCAATTTGGTGAACAATTCGGTCGACAACACGGAGTATACGCCTTGGGAACTCGGGCATCAACGCGATACGACCAATGCAGAATACCGGCAAAAATACGAAGCGCTCTATCGGAAGGAAGCGGCGTATGAAACCATCTATCGCACGTATCCGACGGACGGGCAGCATCCGCATGTAACAACTCTTGTGCCGGTAAAGGATTCGACGGACTACGTTGTCGGCATTCTGTGCATCCAGCGGCCCGCGCGGGAACTCAACGACGCGCGGCGTCCGTTCCTCGTGCGGATTGCAATCTCCACATTCCTGATGGCGGCATTGGCGGGAGGATTCATCGCCGTGTTCCTCAACAAACAGGTGGTAGGGCCTGTTAAGCGCGTTTCCGATGAGGCGACTCGGTTTGCAAAGGAGAACACCAAAGAAGAACCGCTCGGAACGATCAGCAGAATCGAAGAGATCTCCAATCTGGCCGCATCCATCGATAAGATGGAAACGGATATGGTGCATTATGTGACGAATCTGACGACGCTCACGGCCGAACGGGAGCGCATCGGTACGGAGCTGCAGCTTGCGACCTCGATTCAGGAAAGCATGTTGCCGCATACATTCCCGCCGTTCCCCAACCGGAACGAGTTTGATCTTTATGCGTCGATGGATCCTGCGAAGGAAGTCGGCGGGGATTTCTATGATTATTTTTTGATCGACGAGGATCATCTCTGCCTCGTGATTGCGGATGTTTCCGGGAAAGGCGTTCCGGCTGCCCTGTTCATGATGGCGTCCAAAATCATTCTGCAAAGCTGCGCCCGGCTCGGGCGCTCCGCTTCAGAAATCCTGTATCGGACGAATGAGGCGATCTGCGACAGCAATCAGGTACAGATGTTCGTTACGGTCTGGGTGGGAATTCTGGAGATTTCTACCGGAAAGATCACGGCGGCGAATGCGGGCCATGAATACCCGGTCATCCGACAGCCGGATGGCGCGTATGAGCTGCTGAAGGATCGGCATGGATTTGTTGTCGGCGGAATGGAGGGCGTTCGCTATCGCGAATATGAGCTGACGCTGCAGCCCGGCGCGCGGTTGTTCCTGTATACCGACGGCGTTCCGGAGGCGACCGATGCCGAAGGGAATATGTTCGGAACGGATCGGATGCTGCAAGCGCTGAACCGGGAGCCGCAAGCGCATCCGCAGCAGGTGCTGAAAAACGTTCGCGCGGCGGTGGATGGGTTCGTTTTGGACGCGGAACAGTTCGATGATCTGACCATGCTGTGTTTGGAATACAACGGAAAACAGCCGGATGGAGCGGAGTAACAGCGATATGAACGAACCGGAACAACTGCAGATTGCGTTACAGGATACGGAATGGCCGGACACCGGGATCGACCATGACCGGCAGATCGTGCGCGCGATCGTCGTGGACGAGGAAGGCTCCTATTACTTTGTTCGCGTGGAACGCGACGACGCGTTCGGAAGGGCAACTTTGATCGAAACGTCCGGAGGCGGGGTAGAAGAGGGGGAGGATTTGCACACGGCGATCCGACGCGAGCTTCGGGAGGAGCTCGGCGCAAGCGTGGAGATCCTCTGCAAGATCGGAACGGTCAGCGATTATTACAACTTGATCCATCGCCACAATCTGAACCATTATTTTCTCTGCAGAGCGGTTCGATTCGGGGAAACGCATCTGATGCAGGATGAAATCGAATGCTTTCATTTATCGACGCTGCGACTGGGGTATGAGGACGCAGTGAAGGAGTATGCGCTTCGGGCGTGTACGCCGCTCGGCCGGCTTCTTGCCAATCGGGAGCTGCCGATTCTGAAACGGGCCAATGCGCTGTTACAGGCACAGAACAGGGAGGAGCGGAAGTAGGGAACGCAGTTTTCCTGCTCGGAAGGAGATCGGATGTTTCGAACAATGCAGCGTACAAAGCAACAGCTTCCGGAGGCGGAATGCGTTGCGATTTTGCAGCAGGAGCTGCGCGGCGTCCTGTCGGTGCTCGGGGACGATGGGTATCCGTACGGAATGCCGCTGAACCATTACTATTGCGAAGCGGACGGCAAGCTGTACTTCCACAGCGGTAAAATCGGCCATAAGATCGACGCGATCCGACGCTGCGATAAGGCGTCGTTCTGCGTGTATGACCGGGGTGTCCGGGAGGAAGGCGAATGGGCGCTTCGTATTCGCTCGGTGATCGTATTCGGCCGTATTGAGCTTATAACGGACCGGGAGACGATCATCGATATTGCGACAAAGCTCAGTCACAAGTTTACCGATGATGAAGCCTATATTGAGAAGGAGATTGCGCAGCATCTCAAAAGAACGCTGCTGTTTGCGCTTGTGCCGGAACAGATCACCGGAAAAATCGTGACCGAATCGTAACGCTCGCATCAAAGAGAACAACGGACGCGGAACCAGCCGCGTCCGTTGCTTTTTTGTTCAGGTGCTATCTTTATGCTTGAGCGGTTTCGGTATTTGACGCGCATGCGTACTTCCAAAACAGCGCGATCAGAATCATATAACAAATGGTTTTCGGCAACATCAGCATACCGAGCATCGGCACGAGGCTTGCCGCAACGGCAACCGGAATGTAGAAGAGAAACGACAGCGTAATCAGCAGCCAGACGAAACGGAACACAGGAATCTGTTTTCTCGTGCGGAAGAAGAGACAGATGACGAGGATCCCGAGCACGACAAACGGGATGTTGCGAATCGTTCCCCAGAGCACGGAGCTGTCGTTCTGCAGCCAACCGTTCTGCGGCAAAAGGCAGAGAAGAATACGGATCGCCACAAGCGCATAGACGATGCTGCTGAGCGACTTGTTTTCCTTCCGGACGTAAACGCGCAGCCAAAGACGGTACAAAAGCAGATAGAAAACGGTCATCGTAACGGACGTTACCAGTTTGCCGATGCCAAGCCATGCCGTAAAATCGGCATCTATGAAATAGTTGAGTACGCGGGGGACAAGATGAAAGGCATCTCCGCATCCGAGAATCAGAACGGCAGAGCCCATGAGCGCTCCGATGCGGTCCTTTCTTTTACAGAGGATTACGATCCCTGTCGTGACGGCAAAGATCAGATACAGAATATCAAAGGTCGACTCTCCGTATTTCATGCTTGTACCTCCCGATCGTGCATCCTTCGAAGTTGCTTCTGCTTTGATTATACGATAGATACTGCACCCCGTCAAACAAAAAACGAATCTTCTTTCGATTACGATCAATTGCCTCTATGCCCGCACGATTTATTGCTCGCTTCGCTTGTTTTGAGCATCTTTCCGGATGAAAAAGCAGACACAATGTACCTGCATATAGGATGTTACGCTCGGCGATATGCGCTGTAAGTAAAAGGATTCCGATGTTGATTTTCTGCGGTCGGTCCGGGACTTTACAATTTGCCCTGCAGCCGGATGACGTTATTGCAGAGACGATTGACATGGAACGGCGAGATGGATTTCATGACACGAAAAAAGACCTCCGTCCGGAGGTCTTTTTTTCTATTACGGTCAGTCGCCGAAGACCCAGGGAATGCCTCGCTTTTTGAAGACATTTTGGATGTCGTATGAGAGTGCATTCTCGCTGACCTCTACATCGACGATTACGGGATTCCCGTCCACCGTAGAGATAAACCAAGGAACGCTTGCCGTGGAGCTGAACGAACCGAGCTCCTTGCCGGTGGCGGCCTCCAAAACCTTGACCTTAATCGTTTCGAACGGTATTGCTACTTTGCCGACGTCGTTGTATTCCGCAGTGGCACTTCCCCATGTGCTGGAATAGGAGAGACCGTACTGCCATCAACTTCCTCAATAGGACACCAGGTGTCGATCAATGCGCTCAGATACAGTCCGAACAACTGAACAGGCGCCGCCTCTTCCAATTCCACGCTATCCGCTTGACCTTTATAGAACGAAAAATGGAGGAATGCGCCGATTTCTTCAGGCGTTTGGGCGCGCAGCTCGTCCGGCAACCAGGCCCCATGGAAGGAATACTGAAATCCGTCGGGGACAGCTGTGATCACAGCAAGCTTGTCGCCTTGAGCAAAATCATCTGCCTGCATGGCGTCCCGGATCAGTCGATCCTCCTCTTCCGGAGGGAGCGGTACGGGCGTTTCCGTAGGGACGGGCGTATCCGTCGGAACAGCGGTCGCTTCTTTCGTTATGTCTGCGTCGGTCGGCTTCGCGCTCGCTTCTCCGACGGAGGATTGCAGGCGTTCCCTTGTCTATACGCTTTATTGCGCATTTCACGCACTTTTTTCGTTTTATGCAGGAAAAAAAGAACGGCGTGCTATGGACTTTTTCCAAAAGATATGATAGGATATGGTTAGTTAATACTAACTAACTGCCGTTCGGACGATGTGGTCATTGAACCGATTTCGATCAGGGCGGTGGCCAGGAGGAACAAACCTTTATCAAACGGGAGGCGACCGATGTCCATTCCATATGAAATACTGAAGCGGCTTGTTCAGGCGGCGGGAATCAAAAACCGTTGGCTTTCCAAAAGCACGGAAGAGCTTTTGGAAAACCGCAGAAAGCAAAACGCAAAGAACCGAATTCCGCTGTTGAAGGATGACGCGTTCGAGATCGACCGGATCGAGATACAGGGCTGTCCCGTGCTGAAGCTGATTCACAAACAGAAGACGGATCGGGCATGCCTTTTCATCATCGGCGGGGGAATGATCTCCGCGCCAAGACCCGGTTCGGTCAAGAAAGCGCTGCGCTTTGCAAAGGAGACGGGGCTCGATCTGCTCATTCCGTATTACCCGCTTTGCACGGACTATCCGCTGACGAAGGCGTACGAGATGATTTACGCGACCTATCTTGCGATGCTGAAGGACTATGATGCGGATCATATTTCCTTGCTCGGTACCTTCTCCGGCGGGAACCTTGCGCTCGGTATGGTGCCGTATATCCGTGACGGACACCCTGCGCCGATGCCGCACTATATCATGACACTGTCTCCCGGAACGTGCGTTGCGACCGAGGAGGAGTGGGCGCGGATGCAGGAGCTCGACAAGAAGGATGTCGCAATTCCCGTGCAGTATATGAAAACGGCGGAGGAGATCATGCGGCACGGCGACGACAGCGTTCCGGAATACATGATCTGGCTGCAGAAGGGGGATTTTACCGACTGTCCTTACGTGACGTTCAACTACGGAAGTGACGAAACACTTTACGCCTGCGCGCCGTCGTTCGAAGCGGCGATGCAGCGGTACGGTGTCGAGTATGAAATGATCGTCGGCGAAGGGATGTTCCATTGCTATCCGGTGTTTCCGATCGTGAAGGAAGCGAAGGATGGCTGGGATTGGATGGTACGGAGGATGAAGGAGGCAATGGCGTGACAAAGATCAGGATCGAGCACAACACGGTGCAGGAAACATTGGTGATTCCGCTGTATGGGCGCAAGATGTGCACGGAGCGTTTCCCGAACCTGTTTCGGGACGATAAGGCGGTGGAGCTGATCGAACGGATCGACTATGACTTTTCGGGGCTTGAAAAGCAGGCGAATCGCATGGCGTATCAATTCGGCGCGTTGGAAGTCGCCATGCGTGAAAACGATCTGATGACCGAGATGAGAGACTATCTTAAAAATCATCCGAACGCGACGCTTGTGAACCTCGGCTGCGGACTCGATCAGACGGCGGAGAATGTCGACAACGGGCTGTGCCGCATCGTCAATATCGATTTGCCGGATGTGATCGCGGTGCGCAATCAGGTGCTGCCCGAAAGCGAGCGTGTACGAAATCTCGGTTGCGATCTCAATGATCCGTCCTGGATGGATACGATCGATGCGGCAAACGGCGTCTGCCTGATGGCGGCGGGTGTATTCTATTATTTCAAAACGGACGATCTCAAAAAGCTGTTCCCTGCGATGGCAAAGCGCTTTCCCGGAGGGCGGCTTGTATTTGACACAGCGAACAAACGCGCGGTGAAGATCATGCTGAAAACCTGGGTCAAGGATGCCGGGATTACAAGCATTTCGGACTATTTTGCAGTGAATCGGCTTGATGATCTTGCGTGGATGAACGGCGCAGCAATCACAAGCCGCGGCTATATGCTGGGGTACAACGATCTAAAGGATCCGTCGGTGCCGGGGGTATTCCGGCTTTTGGCAAAGCTCGGCGACGGATTTATGAAGATGCAGATTGTTCGGATGGAGTTTGATAAGGAGGATTGATCCTTTCGAACGGCTGACACAACAAAACTGCACCGATCACGCAAACCGCGCGGTCAATGACGTTCTGTCAAGGGGTATTTTTAAAAGCACAGACGGTTTTGATCGTCTGTGCTTTTTC
>ONLX01000026.1 GCA_900318765.1 uncultured Eubacteriales bacterium | reverse complement strand
TTGGAGCGGGAAACGGGGCTCGAACCCGCCACCTCAGCCTTGGCAAGGCTGCGCTCTACCAAATGAGCTATTCCCGCGACGCAAGTGTTATTATAACCCCGACCGCTTTGTTTGTCAACTGTTATTTTGCGGTTTTTGTGTTTTTTTCTTGCGCCGAGTTCCGAAGCTTCAGGATTCCTGAATCGGTTTCAGACTGCCGTTGTTGCGATGGATCGTGTTGGCCGGGACAACGCCGCGTACGCATGAGGTGGGGTAGACGCGGCTGTTGCGGCCGATCACCGTACCGGGATTCAGGACGCTGTTGCAGCCGACTTCCACGAAATCGCCCAACATAGCGCCGACCTTTTTCCGGCCGGTCGGGATGAGCTCCTTGCCGTTTTTGATCACGACAAGCGTTTTATCGCTCTTCACGTTCGAGGTGATCGAGCCTGCGCCCATGTGCGATTTATAGCCGAGCACCGAGTCGCCCACATAGTTGAAGTGGGGGACCTGAACGTTATCGAACAGCACGGCGTTCTTCAGCTCGCAGGAGTTGCCGACGACCGCGTTCTTGCCGACGATCGCGTTGCCGCGGATAAACGCGCACTGCCGAATCTCGGCGTTGTGATCGATGATGCACGGACCGTTGATGTACGCGGAAGCGAACACCTTCGCGTCCTTCGCAATCCAGACATTCTCAGAAGGACGGTCAAACTCCTCTTCGGGCAGCATCTGACCGAGCGCAAGGATGAAATCACCGATCTCGGGAAGCACTTCCCAGGGATACGTTTTTCCGGCGAACAGCGCGGAAGCGATGGTGTGGTTCAAATCCAATAAATCCGAAATTTTGATCATGTTACTTCACCCGAATCAAATAGCCTGCCTGGTTCATTGCCTCGATGATTGCATCCACATGATGCTCGCAGATCGCGAATGTGTTCGCTTCTGACATCACGCGGAGCACCGGTTCCGTTCCGCTTGCGCGAAGCAGCACTCGTCCGTCCTCACCGAGCTCTTCCGTTGCCTTCGCGACCGCGGCTTTGACCGCTTCGGATGCAAGGGTTTCTTCCTTATCCGTTACAACAACGTTTTTGAGCACCTGCGGATACATATGCATCGGCGCGGCGAGTGCCGACATCGTCGTTTTTTTCTTGAGCATGACTTCCATCATCTTGATGGCGGTCAGGACACCGTCGCCCGTGTTCGCGTATTTGAGGAAGATAATGTGGCCGCTCTGCTCGCCGCCGATCAGATGACCGCCTTCGCGCATATTTTCATACACGTACTTGTCACCGACCTTCGTCTTCTCATAATGGATTCCGAGCTCGTCAAGCGCCTTGTATAGACCGAAGTTCGACATGACCGTGGTCACGACCGTGTTGTTGCGCAGCTTATCCTGCTCCTTCAGATAGCGCGCATAGATATACATGATATGATCGCCGTTGACCACACGACCGTTCTCGTCCACCGCAAGGCAGCGGTCGGCGTCGCCGTCAAAGGCAAAGCCGACATCGAGATGCTCGTCAACCACGAGCTTCTGAAGCGACTCGATATGCGTCGATCCGCAGTCGCGGTTCACGTTGACGCCGTCCGGCGTGTTGTGAATGACGAACGTTTCCGCGCCGAGCGCATCAAACACGCTCTTGGCGATCTGCCAGGTGCTTCCGTTCGAGCAATCCAGACCGACACGTTTGCCGCGGAAGGACTGCGTGGCAAGCGAGATCAGATAGCCGATGTAGCGGTTGCGGCCCGCGGCGTAATCGATCACATGACCGATTTTTTCCCGCGTGGCATACGGCGCTTCGGGAATCTTTCCGTCGAGATACTGTTCCACTTCGTCGATCACCGCGTCTTCCATCTTTTCGCCTTCGCCGTTGAGCAGCTTGATGCCGTTGTCATAATACGGGTTGTGGCTGGCGGAAATCATGATGCCGCAATCGAAATCCTCGGTGCGGACCACGTAAGAGACGGATGGGGTCGTGGTCACATGCAGCAGATACACATCCGCGCCGGATGCCGCGAGACCCGCGGAAAGCGCATCCTCAAACATGTAGCTCGAAAGACGCGTGTCCTTACCGATCACGATTTGCGCTTTGTGACCCTGGCCGTAGTACCAGCCGAGGAACCGACCGATTCGGAACGCGTGCTCCACCGTCAGATTGACATTCGCTTCGCCGCGAAAGCCATCTGTTCCGAAATACTTGGACATACTGTGCCTCCTGTATCGTAATTTGAAAAGGGTTTTTCAAAAATCCGGAAAAAATTTTATCATATATAAAAAAACATGTCAATTCCTTTCCGAGAAAAAATCAATCCGTTGCAATTCCAAAGGACAATTTGTGGTATACCCCCTTGTAATTCTATACAAGATCTTGTAGAATAGACATATCGATTTGCGGAGGTGGAGTATGCTTTTGGATGGAGTCGAGGAGCGGCATTCCGTCGGCGGACCGGGGACGTTTTTGCTCGGGAAGGCGGAGACGCTTGCGAAGGAGCTGTTGGACGAATACCGCGGCAAAGTACGGCTGATCTACCTCGATCCGCCTTTTTGCACAGGCGAAGCGTTCTCGATGAAGATCGGCAGGGGCAAGAACGCCGCTTCGATCCGCTTGTATGAGGATACGCTCTCCGATGAGGAATACGTTG
This sequence comes from uncultured Eubacteriales bacterium, assembly GCA_900318765.1. Classification (GTDB taxonomy): domain Bacteria; phylum Bacillota; class Clostridia; order Christensenellales; family CAG-138; genus UBA3792. The sequence continues at coordinate 12,047 of ONLX01000026.1, read as the reverse complement.
CATGGATGCGGCAGATCCTTCTGCTGTGTCACGACCTTCTGGACAGCAAGGGGTCGCTGTACCTGCACCTCGATTACCGGATGTCGGCCAAGATGCGGCTTGTACTCGATGAGATCTTCGGCGCGGATAACTTTATGAACGAGATCATCTGGACGTACAAGAGCGGCGGACGCAGCAAGCGATATTTCCCGCGCAAGCATGATACGATTCTGTTCTACCGCAAGTCGAAGCACGTATACTTTAAAATCGAAGCGGTCGGCAGACCGCGCGGCGCGGAGCGCAGGAATCACATGAAGCGATTCATCGATGAGGACGGACGCGTCGGCTTCTCCATTCGTTCCAACGGCAAACTCTATAAGTATTATGAGGATTCGCTGATCTATCCGTCGGACGTGTGGAACGATATCGAGCATTTGCAGCAGAAGGATCGCGAGCGGACCGGCTACGCAACCCAGAAGCCGGAAGCGCTGCTTCGGCGCATCATCGGCGCATCGAGCGCGGAAGGTGACCTTGTGATGGATCTGTTTTCCGGCAGCGGAACGACGGCAGCGATTGCCGCTAAGATGAATCGGCGTTTCGTGGTAACGGACAGCTCCCCGGTTGCGGCGTATATCCTCCGGAAACGGCTTTTGGCGATTTCCGGCGCGCCGGATCTGTTTCAAAACGACGAGCATGATCTCGTGTTCCGCTTCCCGAAGACCGAACCTCCGTTTTCGATCGACCGGTCGATCGAGAAGAAGGGGGGGACGCGCTCCGTCGTGCTAAGAACGGCCGCCGTCGGCGAAGATAAGATGCCGATCGTGTATGCCGCGACCGGAACGATGGTCGGATCGACGTTTTTTGCCCAACAGACCAACTGCGCGCCGCGTTTTCCGCTCAAGCTTCCGATTACGGAGCAAAGCAACGCAGTCCTGCAGGTGACCGACGCGCTCGGTCGAACCGCATTCCTTCCGCTGCCCGATCCTGCACAAGAGTAACCTGTTTCATTCAATTTTAAACGCCCGCAGACGCGGGCGTTTTTGCTGTCCAAAACAATTACAACTCTGTGACAACTCCTTAACGAATTCATCACATCTCCCCTGTATAATGAGCTCAAACGAAAGTGCTTTGTGAAATTCCGCATTTTGTCCGAGTTTTGTTCATACTTCTGTGACGTTTCGGTTACAACCGGGTGCTATGATACAATCAACAAGGGATTCGGAGGATGCTTATCGGAACTGTTACAACTCTGTTACGACTCTGTGATGACTCGATTACAGGTTTTTCGGTATGATCGAAGAAAAACGGGAGGTTGGAACACACATGAACAAAATCGGGTCAGAATCGAATCGGATGCGGAATTCCATAAAAAGCGGGCTTTGCCTGCTGCTGGGAGCTGCGCTGCTCTTTGGCTGTGTACCGACACCTACGGAAGAGGCCGTTACGAACAAAGCAGAGGGACGACTGGAGAACTTGATCCTGGAAACGCGACCGATCGATGGATATGCGATCGCGCCGGAATCGAAGGAGCCGCAGAGCGACAGCGCACAGCTTACCGAACCGGAGCATGCTGAAAAGACCGATGAAAATCGCTCCAATACGCTGAGATTTTCGCTTGGCGCACCGGATCGCGTGACGGATTCCTTCTCCGGCAAGGTCTACGGCGGGACACTGAACGTGAAGATCGATGCCGAGACGGAGATACCGAATGTCGCTGCCGTGCCGGTGTTTACGGTACGGGTCAAGACGTTCACGCCCGAGGAGCGTGAGCGCATGACAAAGGCGCTGCTTGGGGACGGACCGTATTATAACTTCAACCGGGATTTGGCGATAAAGGTCAGCGAAGAACAAAACATCGAACAGCAAACGAAAGAGCTGACCGATCTGGACAACCGCATCTACGGCGAGAATTACAATTATGAACAAGCGCGCTGGGTGGCGGAACAGAATCTCAACTCCTACCTGAAAAGCTATGCCGAGCTGCCCGAACCGGGGCCGATGGAACCTTGGACCGGAAGCTTTTCGGGCGAGCGAACCGTAGTGGCAAATGCGGAAAACCGGTATCTTTCCTTCAGCGAGGGGGCGATGTGCCTGTACGATGAGACAATGAATGCCGCGCACACCTTCGGCGGACATACGCCCGAAACAGCGGAACAGCGCGAGGCAATGGATGCCGCCCGGGAAGCGTTTTTCGCGCTCACCGGCGAGCAGTTTGAAGCATCGACGATCACATATGACGATGATCTGTTCCTGAAATACCAGGGGCTTTCGATTCAGGACTTTCCTCCGGAGGAATACTCGGTGTCGCTGATCCGCAAGGTCGCGGGCATCCCGTGTTACCCGTATTCCGCGTATCACGGTTCGGATACGGCCATGCAGGCAGCGGGCGTTTCGTTCGACTACGACGACCCCGTGATTCCCGAGAACGCGGAGGCGCTCATTCGGGACGGAAAGCTCGTCGCGCTGAACTGGTACAACATTGTCGAGAACGTCCGAACCGAGAACGAGAACGTGGAGCTGCTGCCGTTTGATAAGATTCTGGAGCTGTTCAAAAAGCAGATTTTTCGTTCGATCTATCTGGACGAGGGGGAAGGGACCGAATGGTCGTATACGATGGTCGTGGAGCGCATCTGCCTTTCGTATATGAAGGTGAAAAAGAAGGATGCGCCCAATGAACGCTATCTATTGCCCGTGTGGGACTTTATGGGCTATGACTACAACGACGAAATTGACAATTCCTCTCAGATCGGCCATAAAGCGTGGTTTTCTGCGCAATCGTTGCTGACAATCAATGCGATCGACGGCAGCATCATCGATCGGGATGCGGGGTATTGAGAAACAATCGGAAAGGAAGGGACTATGAAAACCGTTTGGACGGATCTGAAACGCGCGATATTCGGCAAACCGTTTCTGCTCGCGGCGGGCGGGATGACGCTGTGCCTTGTGTTTTCGGCGTTTTCATCGCTGTTCGACGTGTTCTTTTCAGACATGCCGTACCGCGCCATGGGGTACCATGAATCGCTGCTGCTCGAGGCCATGTCCGGCAATCTGATTCTGTTGGTCACGCCGATCCTCGCTGCGATTCCGTACACCTCGGCGTTCGTGGACGACGAAAAGAGCGGGTACATCAAAGCGTTTCTTCCGCGCACGAGCGTGACGCGGTATGTGATCGGCAAAGAAGTCGGCTGCGCGGTTTCGGGCGGGCTTGCGCTCGTGATGGGCATCTTCTGCGCATACGGGCTCTTTGCGCTGCTCTTGATGCCGTATGAAACGTTGGTGGACTATTACGTCGAGCCGCAGTTCAATGAGATCGCGTTTCGCGCGCTGCTGTTCTTTTTGCAGGGCGCGTGCTGGGCGCTCGTCGGGATGCTACTTTCGGGCATGACCGGAAACATCTACCTTGCGTACGCCGCTCCGTTCATTCTTTACTATGTTCTGATCATTTTGCAGGAGCGGTATTTCCGCAAATCGTTCATGCTGAACCCGAAAAACTATCTGACGCTTTCGGGCGCATGGCCGCTCGGCGGTCGAAGCGCGCTCTTTATGACCGGAATCATCCTGACCATTCTGCTGCTTGGGTTCTACGTGCTCGCTGAACGGAAGCTGCGCGGCGGCGAGTCCGAACATCGGTTCCGCCAACTCATTCGACCGCGCCCGATCGAACGCCGGATTGAGAAGAGCCGGCCGAAATCGCATCGGAACAATCCGATCCGGAAGGTCCTGTCGGTCTGCGGATACAACTTCCGGATGTGGCGCGGGAATATGCGCATCGTTCTGACGTTCGCGCTCGCGTTTATCCTGTGTTTTCTGCTTTCGGATAAGGCCGCGTCGTTTGCCTACGATATGAATACCGCGATGCAGGCGTTTGAGCCGTTCGTATGGACGTTCGGCGACGCGAACTCGGTGCTGCTGATTTCATTGCTGCTCGTTCTGCTGTTTGCGGACATCCCGTTTTTAGGCGCGGGCGTTCCGTACTTTCTTGTGCGGATGAAGCGACGTACCTGGGCATGGGGACAGCTGCTGTACATCGTTCTCGCGACGGCGATCTATATGGTGTTCATCTTCGTTGCGACGTCGCTGATCTGCGCGCAGAACAGCTTTTTGGGAAATATGTGGTCGGAAACGGCGGCCATCTTGGGCTACTCCGGCGCAGGAAAGGCGGTCGCGCTGCCGGCGCTTGTCAAAACGCTTGAAATGTCGCGCCCGTACCAATGCGCGTTTGTGATTTTCCTCCTGATGCTTGCCTATACGCTGACGCTCGTGCTGCTGATGCTTTACTGTAAGCTGAAGTTCGGCAAGGGCGCCGGCGTGGCGGCGGCGTTCGGCTTCTCCCTTTACGGGTTTTTGCTGAACCCGGAGCTGTTCAAAAAGATGCTGCGTCTGCCGGACGAGCTGATGTACAAGGCGAATGTACTGACCGGATGGCTCAGCCCCTTAAACCATGCGACGTATCATATGCACAACTTCGGCTACGATCTGCTGCCGCGCCTTTGGCAGACGTTCCTGATCTTCACGGCGTTGATCGGCCTTTTGATGGCCATGATCCTTCGCGCGATCAAGCGCTACAATTTCCTGTTCCTCGGAGGCGATACCCAATGAAACGAATCGTATTCCTGTCCCTGACATGCATGCTCTGCCTTCTTACCGCCTGCGTCCCGACGCCGGAGGAGGAAGTTATCGTAAATAAAGCGGATCAAACGGAGATGGTCAAAACCGCAAAGGGCGAGACCGTTGAATCGCAATCCGACATAGATTTGCGGATGCAATACCATATTCCCGAAACGATCACGGCCGATCTGGCGAGCCCGGACGGTGTTACACATGTGACGGTCGATGCGCCGATCCTTGTTCCGGATAAGCCGCTGCCGATCGTCCGCACCTATTCCGCCGAATTCGATCAGCCGACCGTTACCGCGCTGTGGAATGCGCTTGTCGGCGACGCTGTGCTCTACAACCAATGGGAGGATGAAGAGACGAAGGCGGATATTGAGAAGGATATTAAGCTTTATACCGAGATGCTGGAACAGATCCAAAGCGGCGTGCTCGACGAGCCATCCGCCATGTACAGCACGGACGAGTTGGAGAACATGATCGAAGAACTGAAAGCGCGGTATCCGTCCGCGCCGGATGGGTACGAAAAAGAAATCGAGACCGGAATTCTGCATAGGCAGTACATTCCCCTCGGCGACGATAAGCGTGCCGCCGCTCGCATGGGGATTTCCGCTCGCACGGAGGGTGAGCCATGGATCAACTTCCATGTTGAGAATGACACAGACAATACAGAAACCCTGATCTATCGGGAATCGGACGGATGGAGCAGCATCGGAGTTTCACGTTCGGCGCACATGTACTATAACCGCAATTCCCCCGGAAGCGGCTGTCTCTTTATGCCGCTTACGGAAACATGGTTTGAGGAATACATCGTGACGGAAAACGATCCGCTTCCGGAAGCGGCAAGCGGTATTCTTTCCGTTTCTCCGAAGGATGCATTTGAACAGGTCGGGCAGTTCCTGTCCGAAACCGGATACAATCAAACCCTTGCAATCTCTCGCGCAACGGTCATCAGCAACCGTGAAACGCCGGATGCACCGGATCCGGAGTATGCGTATCGGTTTGAACTGGTGCGGCAGGTCAACGGTTCGCCGTGCGCGCGCAACACCGGCTATTCCGGCAGTAAACTGGGAGACGATCATATGACGGCGCCATACTGGGCATATGAGCACTGCGAGCTGTATCTGGACGATACCGGCATTTTCTCTTTCGATTGGTTTTCACCGCTGACCGTCGGCGAAACCGTTGTGGAAAGCGCGAAGCTGATGGATTTTTCGGAGATTATGAACATCGCTGAACGGATGCTTCCACTGATGGAAACGCAAAGCTATGATCCGAACGTCACAAAATCCGTCACTCGCACGATCGATCGCGTAGAGCTCGGGCTTTGGCGCATCGTTGAGCAAAATGAACTCGGCAAAGGGCTGCTCGTTCCCGTCTATTGCTTCTACGGCACCGACGATCACGTTCGCGTCTTTCAAGACGGATTTACCGCCCAAACCTATTATCGCTATACGCCGCTGATCATCAACGCTGTAAACGGCAGCGTGATCGATCCGACAAAAGGATATTGAGCTATGAAAAAACAAATTCTTCTGATTCTTTTTTCTGTGCTGTTGCTCCCGGTTGCCTGCATCCCGACGCCGGAGGAGGAAGTTGTTCGGCCGAAGCAGATGGGGACGATGATCGAAATAGCGCTTTCGGATCTGCCCGAGGAGCCGCTTTTTGAGATTGCGGACGTACCGGAATCGATGCATGTCACAAAAGAGTTCGCGCTCGAACGGTCGCGCGTGGCCGTTACGATTGACGCGGACGTCGTTTTGCCGCAGGGGGATGCGATTCCGCTCGTGCATATCGCGCAGGGCACGTTTTCGCCGGAGTTCCGGCATCGCGTGATGCACGTGCTCGGCAACGACAGCAAGCCGATCGATGTGTTTCCGAAATCGTATTATCAGGACATCGCAAATCACCTGATCGCGCAGCGCGACAGCGGAGACCTCGACAAATACGACTCGGTGGAGGATATCAACCGCGCAATTTCGGAGGTGCTTCAAGAGGCGGACGCAGCGCCTGCAGAACCGGTGTACTCCGATCGCGATCCGGCCGTGGAACAGGATTTTCACTTTATCGAGCCCGGAAGCGAACCGCTGGATACGGATTTTTGGACGTCGAGCTACTGCGGCATTTCCGAAATCGGAACCGTCTTTCATGTCATGATGTCGACGCAATCGGTGGAGTATTTCCGTAACATCCAGGAGGCGACGCATTTTGAAAACGCGTACAACTTCCAGAATCCGCTTTGGATCGCGCAGCCGATGATCGATCGAGGCCGGTTCCGGGTGACGACGCCCGAGCGTTCGATGGAGGATGCAAAGGCCGAGGCACAGCGTGTAATGGACGAGCTGCAGCTATCGTCGGACTTTACGCTGACGCACGCGCGGATCGCGCCTCTGATCGAATATGTCGGGGAGGCGGAAAAGGCCGGACAATGCGACGCAGCGTACGAATTCCTGTTTACGCGGCAGATTCAGGGCGTCAACGTGACCTATACGAATGATCTGTACAGCTATGCGTCCTCGGACGTCGATCCCGAGCACGGCGTGGCGCCGCAATGGCGGTATGAGCGCGTGCGCATTTATGTCGATGATCAGGGGATTCTGGCGTTCTACTATGACGGGTCGCCGTATGCGGTCTTAGAACGCTCCTCGGACGCGGTTCGGATACTTCCGCTCGAAGATGCTATCGACGTGTTCGAAAAGCGGATCGGAATCGTTTATGCCGATTCGTTCGACCGGGTTCAGATTGAGGATCCGTCCATCCGCGTCACGGAGATCCGCCTTGGACTGACCCGCGTGCTGGAGCAGAATGCGCCAAACCGGGCGTACCTTGTGCCGAGCTGGACGTTCTTTGGCATTGAGCATCTGACCTCGTATAACAACATGTCCGGGTTTGAAGGTTTCGGCTTTGACGGAACGACCGCCGTGTTAACGGTCAACGCAATCGACGGAAGCGTCATTGACCGGAACGCGGGGTATTAAGGAGGACCATATGACAAATGCAATTGAACTGAAAGACCTTGTGAAATCGTTCGGACCGGACGTCGTGCTGAAAGGGATCAACCGCAACTTTGAAGCGGGGAAGATTCACGGAATCGTCGGCAACAACGGCAGCGGAAAAACCGTCATGTTCAAATGCATCTGCGGCTTTTTGCAGCCGACGAGCGGTAAGGTGTTTGTGGACGGCAAGCAGATCGGCAAGGACGTCGATTTTCCCGAAGATCTGGGGCTGATCATTGAAACGCCGGGCTTTTTGCCCAATCTGACCGGACTGAAAAATCTGGAAATCCTTGCGTCGCTGAAAAACAAGATCGATTTGAAACAGGTCGCCGAAACGATCCGTCGGGTCGGGCTCGATCCGCTTTCACGTAAGCCGGTCGGCAAATATTCGCTCGGCATGCGGCAACGGCTCGGCATTGCGCAGGCGATCATGGAAAGCCCGAAATTGTTGATCCTGGACGAGCCGATGAACGGGCTCGATAAGCACGGGGTCGCCGAAATGCGAGAACTGTTCAAAAGCCTTGCGACGGACGGACGCACGATCCTGCTTGCAAGCCACAACATTCAGGATATCGAGACCCTTTGCGATACGGTCTGCGAAATGGACGCGGGCGTTATGACAATGCTGTAAGATCAGGGAAAGAGGAATGAAAATGAAAAAGAACGTATGTGCTTGGCTGTTGATTGTTCTGCTGACGGTGCTGCCGGTGCTGTCACTCGCTGAGGACGACGCATCCGACCCGGTCCCGGTGAGCGCGCCGGAAACGGAATCCGCGGAGCCGGACCCCTCTTCGATGCCCGCGGAGCCGACCGCGGAGCCCACTTCGGAACCGACCGCGCAGCCGACGCAAGAGCCGGTCATCGGGGAAACGCTCTCGATCGATACGGCAACCGTCTATGAAGGAATGCAGACGTCCTACGGACAGGGGTATCTTCCGACCGTTGCGGAAGGCAAGGCGACAATCCTTTTGCCGCTGCTCGGAAACACGCTCGGACAGCGCATCCGCGTGACGCCGGAGCTGACGGCGGGCGGGCCGTATGTGCTCGGGAATTATCAATTCGATCTGAACAAATCCACCGTAACGGCCGTGGATGGGTCGGTACATGATGTGTTTTTGATCCGGCTCAATCTTCCACTTGCCGCCGATCGCGCAAACGGCACATATCCGATTCCGTTCACGATTGATTACCTCATGCAGGACGGCACGCAGGCACAGCAGACGTTCACGGTACAGCTTACGATCACCGACGGAAAGAACCCGAACGCGTCCTCCGGCGGCGGTTCCTATCGCGAGAGCGTCCGAAAGCCCGTTCTGATGGTGGACGGCGTTGCCACATTGCCTGCGGTGCTTTCCGGCGGAGATACCGCAAACGTGACGATCGCGATCAAGAACGTCGGCAACTATGATGCGAAGAATATCCGGGTTTCGCTCGCCCCCGAAACGGATGCGCTTTCCCTTCTGCAGGACCTTTCCGAACAGTTTGTGCCCCAGATGACCGTGAATCAGAAGATGGAAATGACCTTTGCGCTTGCGGTTGTGCCCGGCGCACGGGAAGGTCTGACACCCGTGACCGTGCAGATTTCCTATGAGGACCGCTATGGCGGCATGTACAGCGAGGAGACGCACATCCATCTTGCAGTGACACAGCCGAAGGCCGAGGTGATCGAATGCGCCTATGAACCGATGGTTGCGGGCGGCGCGGATCTGCTGGTAACGCTGAAGTTGAAAAACACCGGAACACGGGACGCTTCCGATATTAAAGTCCGATATTTGGGACAGGATGCCGCGATTCGTCTCAAAGGAGCGGACGATGTACGACCGATCGGGAAGCTGTCGATCGGAGAAACGGGAGAGGCGGTGTTTGAGCTGCGAGCGCTGCCTTCGGCGAGCGAGGGAAAGCATGCGCTTGCGTTCGAATGCACCTATACGGATGCTGCGAGCGGCGGATCGTACACGGATTCGTATGAATCCGTTGTAACCGTAACACAGACGGCTTCACTTGGGTTTGACGACATCCGCTTGCCGGAATCGGTGACGAGCGGCGAGAGCTTTTCGCAGCCGATCTGCGTATACAATACGGGGTTCACGCCGATCTACAATGTGCGCTGCGCGCTCAACTGCGACGGACTGATCTGCGCTTCGGCGTACCTCGGCAACCTCGATCCGCAGACGAGCGCCGAAAAGACGATTACGGTGTTTGCGACGACGCTTTCGAATTCGGAGAAATACGGAACGTCGTACGGCAGCTTTGAAATCACGTATGAGGACGCGGACGGCAATTCGCACTACGAGGGCGGTTCGCTTCGGATTCAGATCAATGAGCCCGAGGTGAAGACCGACGCCGAAAAGGAGCGCGAGCGGCAGAAGGTGGAGGAGCAGCAGACGCTTTCGAAATGGTGGGTATCGGTGCTGATCGGCATTGCGGTGATCTGCATTCTGATCGCTGCAATCGTGATCGCAAAATTCATGCGCATGTTGAAGATGAAATAACAAAAACCGGGCGCTATGCCCGGTTTTTTACATGCTATGCCGGTTACTCGTTTTCGTCCGGCTCATATCGCAGGATATCCTGCACGTTGCAGTTAAGCGCGCGGCAGATCGCGTTCAGCGTCGTGAACCGTACGGCGCGCGCCTTGTTGTTTTTCAGAATCGAAAGATTCGCCAAAGTGATGCCGACGCGATCGCTCAGCTCGTTCAGCGACATCTTGCGTTTTGCCATCATCACATCCAGATCTACTACAATCATATTGCACCTCTCAGATCGTCGAGTCGTTTTCTTCCTTGATGGCGGTTCCTTCCTCGATCACGTTTTTCACGACGCGCAGAACGACCCCCAAGAACAGCCCGACAAACGCAACGGGCAGCAGCAAATTCCATTCGATCAAAAAGCAGAGCGGAATCGCAAGCACGCCCGCAAGAATCGAAGCCCAGGAGATGACGCGAAGATATCCGACGCTTGCGCTTGTGAAGATTGCGCCGCTGCGAACGTTGTTCAGAAGCAGAACGAGACACACCGTTGAAATCAGAACGAGCGCGAGAATAACGTATTCGAGAAAATAGCCCCAAAACCCGAACCGATCCTGATTGGCCAGGAACGGGACGTTTGCGCTGCGAAAGAACGGCAGCGCGATGGCAAGCAGCAGCACGCCGAAGAACGACAGAGCGCAAAAGATATAGGAAAGCATTACGGAGATTTTGCGATCGATCCGAAACACAGGAATCCCTCCCAAAAGTTTTTCTGTATTATAGCATAACACGCTATTGCCCGTCAATATAGAATTATCGAAAGTCAATAAACGTTGGGCATTTTCGGAAATTTCAGCCTTTTGGGGTGCATACCGAGGCGGACGGCATCATACAGTAGGGTGAGAATAACAGAACGGCGGGAGGACAGTATGGACAAAGCACGTCTTTATCAGGATATTGCAAAACGGACGCAGGGCGATATTTACCTCGGAGTGGTCGGACCGGTTCGCACCGGAAAGTCCACGTTCATCAAGCGATTTGCGGAGCTTTTGCTCTTGCCGAATATCGAGAATGAATTCGTTCGTTCCCGCGTGATCGACGAGCTGCCGCAAAGCGGCGCGGGACGAACGGTCATGACGACACAGCCGCGGTTTGTGCCGAGCGAAGCCGTCGAGATCACACTCGATGAAAACGTCACCTGCTCGGTGCGCTTGGTGGATTGCGTCGGATATATGGTCAGCGACGCGGTCGGTGCAACGGAGAACGGGGAGATGCGGATGGTAACGACGCCGTGGTTCGATCACGATATCCCGTTTTCGGAGGCAGCGGCGATCGGCACGCGCAAAGTGATTGCGGAGCACGCGACAATCGGCATCCTGATCACGACGGACGGAACGATCACCGAGATCCCAAGGGAAAGCTATCTCGAGGCGGAAGCCGAAGCGATCCGCGCGGTGCAGGAGACCGGAAAGCCCTATCTTGTGCTTGTGAATTCTTCGGATCCGGACGGCGCGGCGGCGGAGGAGACTGCGGCGTATTTAAAAGAGACGTTCGGCGTTGAGCCGCTTGTGCTGAACCTTATGCAGCTTTCCGAGAAGACGCTCGGCGAGCTTTTGACCGAGATGCTTTACGCGTTTCCGCTGAAGCTGATGAGCATCACGCTGCCGTCGTATCTGAACGCACTCCCGCCGACGCATCCGCTTTTGAAGAGCGTGCTCGATCCGCTTCGGGAAATTCTTCCTACGGTTCGCTCCGTGCGCGATTATCAGCGGGTGCTGGATGCGCTCTCTATGCCGGAGCAGTTCAAGCCTGCGCTGCTCGAATCGCTGTCGCTCGGCGAGGGAACGGCGGTCATTGCCCTGCGCCCGGAGGAAGGCGTCTTCTATTCGGTTCTGACGGAAGCGTGCGGAACGGAAATTCATGACGACTATGAGCTGATGTCCGCAATCTCGGATTTTGTGGCGGCCAAGAAGGCGTATGACCGAATTTCCGA
>ONLX01000046.1 GCA_900318765.1 uncultured Eubacteriales bacterium | reverse complement strand
GCCCAGACCGAGAAGCGCCACATCGGATATCCGTCGTGCTCTACGCGATGACAGCCGAGGGTTTTGTATGGCGTCAAAGACGTTCCTTCATTGAAATAGTAAAGTTCCAGCTCCGTCAGGTGTGACATTTCAACCTCACATTATGATGGGATTTTCCGCATTTGCGGATCGTGAAAAACAGCGAAGTAGCACTTCTAACATTTTTCCATAATTATCATAACACAATCGTTGCCAAAATGGAATGCATTTTTTTGTTAAGTTTCAAGATTCTGTAAAAAAAGCCAAATTTCTGCGATCGAAAAACTGCCCGGAAGAATCGCTTCCGGGCAGTTCGGTTGTTATAGGATTGTTTAGCGGCCGATGTATGCGTATGTTTCGGCGTGGTAAACGGCTTTTTGGAACGCTTCCTCATCCCATGCGGTCAGAAGTTCTTCCCACGCGGCGTCCTTGGCGTCGACTTCGGCGGCTGCACGGATGGCATCCGCGATCAGGGTGCGGTCAGTCGCACCGGAGGTGAGCGGTCCGACGTAATAGATCAGATAGATCGTATCGCCTACGGTGATTGCCGGGGATACTTCGCCTTCCTTGAGCGCAAGGACCGCTTCCCGGACTTCATCCGGGAATTCCGGATCGGTGTCGTTCAGGTAGAGAACCTGCTCCTTTGCATCGGGCGCAATTGCATCAAACGATTCGCCTGCCTGCAGCTTTTCCTGCAGCGCCTGGATCTCTGCTTCCGCCTTGCCGAAATAATCCTGCTTCAGCGCGTCGGTTTCTGCGACAAGCGCTTCGTACGTTTCCCGGATTTCGTTCAGCGTTGCCTCATCGGCACCGGTCAGTGCAAGTTTGCCGTATTCGGCTTCAAGCTCCAACAGCTTTGCCTCGTTTTCGGCAATCTCGGCGGGCGCTTCGCCTTCCGGCTGACAGGTAACCACCTTGATAACGGCAAGCCCCTCCGGAACATACAGGATCGGCAGCGCATCTTCGCTCTCACGGTAATCGCGATATGCGGTCGGATCGGTATTCAACTCTTCCTTCTGGTCCGCATACGCGTTCTCATACCACGTATCGACAGCTGCATCGTCCAACGTAACGGAGGCATCGCTCTCGGCGCGGAGCTTGTCCGAATAGGCGTTGATCAGCGCTTCTTCCTTATAGTGGTCAAATGCATCCGCAATGTATACGTCGATGTCGGAAATCGTATCGCCGTAGTAATCCTGAATATCCAGGTTCAGATAGTTCAGCGTTTCCTGAAGCTGCTCGTCCGTCAGATCCGAAATGTTTTCGACGGACCCGGCATCGGTATAGTAATTTGCGTAAGACAGAACAAGGTTCGTATATTCCTCATCCGCGCTGTAGTGCGCATCGCTGTCGATCTTAGCAAGCTCTTCCTCGGTCAAAACAATTCCCTTTTCCGCCGCTTTCCAGATCGGCACTTTGGAGGAAATCAGAGCTTCAACCGCCATCTGCACATACTCGGCGATGGTCTGCTCATCGGTCGGAGCGCTCATGCCGTAATACGAGAAGAGGTCGATATAGCTGTTGTACATATCTTCCACTTCGCCCGCGGTAAACGTAAGGTCGCCGAGCGTAACGGCGACGGCATTCCGATCGCCTACGGAAGCGGTTCCCGCAGCACCGGTTTCAACCGGCGCGACGGAAGGAGAAGCGGAATCGCCGTCCTTTTCCACGAGGCAGCCGAAAGATGCGAACAGCATCGCCGCCGCGAGCGCAAGGGACAGCATACGGATTTTGTTTTTCATAGCAGGGGGTTCCTTTCCCAAAGTTGCAGTTTTGTTCATTATAAAGCATTTCCGGGGGAGATACAATGCTTCAGCCTGTAAAGAAATTGTGGAAGTATTTTGACATACTCCGTCACATTTGCCCGCTTTCGAACCCAAACGATCTTTGTCTGATCCCCCGCTATCAGCTTTGCGTCCGGCTCCTCGGACAGTATGGCAAGCAGGCGCATTCCGTCCGGTTTTGCCGAACCGTCGTAGGTCAGCGTTACGCCGGTTTCGCGCACGCGCACTTCGGAAAAACCGGCTGCGCGGGCATAAGCGCGAATCAGGCTCAGCTGCATCAGATTCAGAACCGGATCCGGCAGATCGCCGTAGCGATCGTTGAATTCGTCGAGCAGGTCGGTGAAGCTGTCTCCGTCCCCGATTTCGGCAATGCGACGGTACATCGCAAGCCGATGCAGTTCGCTCGGCAGGAACGATTTGGGAACGAATGCGTCAATCGGAGCGTCGACCGTTGTTTCAATCTCCGGATCGGCGGTTTCGCCGCGCGCTTCGGCAACTGCCTGCCGCATCAGCTTGCAATAGTATTCGTAACCGACGTCGGTAATATGCCCGTGCTGCTCCGCGCCGAGCAGACTGCCCGCGCCTCGAATCTCGAGGTCGCGCATCGCAAGCCGAAATCCCGCGCCGAACTGCGTGAATTCCCGGATTGCGAGCAATCGCTTTTGCGCAAGCTCCGAAACCGCCTGCGACGCCGGAACGGTCAGATACGCGTACGCCATGCGGCTCGATCGCCCGACTCTGCCGCGCAGCTGATACAGCTGCGCAAGCCCGAATTTATCCGCTTCGAGCACGATGAGCGTGTTCGCGTTTGGAATATCGACGCCGCTTTCGATGATCGTCGAGCAAACGAGGACATCGATTTCCCGTTCCAAAAAGCGCAGCATTACGGCTTCCAGCTCCGCTTCCGCCATCTGCCCGTGTGCAAACTCGATGCGCGCATCCGGCAAGAGCTGCCGAAAATGCGAAACGGTCGCGGGCATCGAAGCGACGCGGTTCGACACGATAAACGCCTGCCCTCCGCGGGAGAGCTCACGCGTCAGAACGCCGGCAATCAGCGCGTCGTTGTATTCCAAAACGAACGTTTGCACCGGAAACCGGTTTTCGGGCGGCGTTTCCATCGTGGAGATATCGCGGATGCCGGTCATCGAAAGATTCAGTGTGCGAGGGATCGGCGTAGCGGTCAGCGTCAGGACATCGACATCGCCCTTGAGCGCCTTGATCTGTTCCTTGTGATTCACACCGAACCGGTGCTCCTCGTCGATGATCAGAAGGCCGAGGTTTTTGAAGGAAACCGATTTGGCGAGCAGCGCATGGGTTCCGACGACAATATCGATTTCCCCGCTTGCAAGCTGCTTCTTAATGTCAGCGGCTTCCTTTGCACTCTGAAAACGGGACAAGCAGGCGACGCGCACCGGATATTCGGCAAAGCGTGCGGTCAGCGTCGTGTAATGCTGCTGCGCGAGGATTGTCGTCGGAACCAGGAATGCGACTTGCTTGCTGTCCTGCACGGCCTTGAATGCGGCGCGCATGGCAACCTCGGTCTTACCGTAGCCGACATCGCCGCACAGCAGCCGATCCATCGGCCGGGGCGATTCCATATCATGCTTTACATCCGCGATCGCGGCAGCCTGGTCGGGCGTCTCCTCATACGGAAACGCTTCCTCCATGCGCTTCTGCCAGGCGTTGTCGGGCGAAAACGCAAATCCGCGGCCGTCGCTGCGCTCGGCATAGAGCCGCGCAAGGTCGACGGCAAGCTTCTTTGCCCCGGCTTTGGCCTTGGCAACACGGTTCTGCCAGTCGCCTCCGCCGAGCTTGGAGAGCTGCGGTGGATGCTCTTCGTCGGTTCCGACATATTTCTGAATGCGGTCAAGCTGATCGGTCGGGATATAGAGCCGGTCTTCACCGCGATAAGCAAACAACAGATAATCGCGCGTGTGGTTCTGCACGGTCAGCTGCTCTACCCCAAGGAACTTGCCGATGCCGTGCACCTCGTGCACAACAAGATCGCCGGGAACGAGATCGGATTCATGCAGCGCATTCGCTTTCTTTCGCGCTTTTGCCGCCGGCCGTTTCCCGAACAGCTCGAACGGCGTCAATACAGAAAGATGCAGCTCCGGAAAAACGAACCCCTGCGGCAAAGACTCCTTTAATACGAGGATTTCTCCGCGCTCGGGAGGCCGGGTCAACGCGTCGGCCTCAGCAAACGGCAGATCGGCCGAAACAAATTGCTCCGCGATGCGCGCCGCTCCGTCTCCTGCGTAGAGCAGAATCGATTGCCGTTGGCGGCGAAGAAGGGAAAGCTCCTCAGTCAGCCGTCCGAAATCAGACAGGTACTGCGGCGCGGTTTCCGCCGTAAAGGAAATGCGTGTCCGGTGAGTCAGCGCTGGACAGGTGCGAAACAGTGCATAGAAGGCGGCGGTACGCGTCGTATCGAGCAGCGAACAGAGACGATCCGACGAGCAGAGCAGATGCGCCTGCAGTCGGTGTCCTTCGCCGCGCTCAAGTGTCGCCGCAACGGTTTCCGCAAAGACGAGTTCGGCAGCCTTCGCTTCGTCCAGAATGCGCTGGGGTTCCGAGAGCAGAAGATAGGGCGCCTCGCTGCAGTAATCAAACAGCGTCGCCGGTTCGGGATACAGAAGAGGAACGAGCATATCCGCGCCCTCGCAGGGGTGTCCCTGCTCCCATGCATCAATCTGCAGATCAAATCCGCTTGCGTTTTTCAGAAGCCGCAGAGCGCGCTTCATCGCTTCGGCCGATTGCGGCGTTTCATAGGCGGGCGGAAGAATCGCGCGATTCTGCTGCTCAACACTGCGCTGCGTGAGCGGGTCAAACGTGCGGATCTGATCGATCTCATCCCCGAAAAATTCGATGCGATACGGGTACGGAGCCTGAGGCGGGTACACGTCAAGAATATCGCCGCGCAGCGCACATTGCCCGGCTCCCTCAATCTGCTCGCAGCGTTCATACCCTGCTTCGATCAGGCCCGAGAGCAATACACGGGGATCGTGCTCCTCTCCGACGACAACGGTTTTCAGTTGATGGAGAAACGCTTCGCGCGGGGCAAGCCGTTCCATCAACGCTTCCGGACACGTTACGATCAGCAGCTGCCCGTTCAGAGCCAAGCGGGAAAGCACGCCGAGCCGCTGCGCGCGCCGTTCGGTGCTGACCGCCTGCAGATGCACAAGCGGCAGTTCCCGCGGCAGGAACAGCTGCGCTTCCGGCGCATATGCGAGCAACAGCCCGTGCAGTTTCATGGCCTCTGCCTGCGTCGATGCGACAAGCAGGACCGTGCGGCCTTCGGCAAGAGCTGCGGTGACCGCCATGCGGTGCGCCTCGGGCAAGCCAAAGACGGCAGCCGTTCCGCTGCCGCTGACCAATGCCTGATCCAGTTGTCGGTAGGCTGCATCCTTTCGGATCGCCTTTAAGAGTTCTCGCATTCCGCTCCGTTCTGCTTGCTTTC
>ONLX01000127.1 GCA_900318765.1 uncultured Eubacteriales bacterium | reverse complement strand
TAATCGAATTGAGGCTCGACATAAGCTTCAGAACCTTTTTTCTTAGATAATGTAAAGCCATTAGCCAGTGGCATTTCACATCCACAAGCAGGGTTTGGGCACTTAACGGTGTGGGCCCAGATCCAAGCTACTGCATCAGTTTTTCCGCCAAGCGAAAACGCGAGATGCAAAACCGTCTCGCTTTCACAAAAACTCTTGACAAAATCTTTACAAAAGGCTACAATGTACGCAGCGGTTTGGAGAAGGCCGCAAAATATTTCAGGAGGAAGATGAAGATGAAAAAGGTCTTTGCAGTCATGCTGGCTCTGTGCATGGTTCTTGCCATAGTGGTCGGCTGCGGCAAAACGACGGAAGCACCCAAGACGGATGCGCCCGCTGACAATGATCTGGTGGCCCTTGCGAAAGCGGAGGGTGAGTTGGTTGTTTACGGTTCCTGCGAAGAAGATTATCTCCGCGCGGCCTGCGATAACTTTGAAAAGCTCTATGATATCAAAGTGACCTATCAGCGTCTGTCCACCGGCGAAGTGCAGAGCAAGATTGAAGAAGAGAACGGCAATCCCTCTGCTGACGTTTGGTTCGGCGGCACGACCGATCCCTACAACGTAGTAGCGGCGGAAGGACTCCTCGAGCCCTATGCGGCCCAGAACGCGAGCCACCTGCTGAACAAGCAGTATCGTGATCCGGACGGCAACTGGTACGGCATCTATAAGGGCATCCTCGGCTTTATGGTCAACACGGACGAGCTTGCTCGTCTCGGTCTCGAAGCGCCCCAGGATTGGCAGGACCTGCTCAAGCCGGAGTATAAGGACCTGATCTGGCTGTCCAACTACAACACTGCAGGTACCGCGAAGCTGGTCATCAATACGATGATTCAGAAGTACGGCCACGACGCGGGCATCCAGTACCTCGTCGATCTCGACAAGAACATTCATGTTTACACGAAGTCCGGCTCCGGCCCGTCCAAGAACGTCGGCACCGGTGAGTGCGTCATCGGCATCGGCTTCCTGCATGATGGCATCACGCAGATCGTCGACAACGGTTACGAGAACGTCGCACTTGTCATTCCGTCCAGCGGTACCTCCTTCGAGGTAGGCGCAACCGCAATCTTCAAGGGCTGCAAGCATCCGAATGCTGCGAAGCTGTGGATTGAATACGCGCTGAGCCCGGATTGCGTTGAGCTGGGTGCGCAGAACGGTTCCTACCAGTTCCTCGTCATCGACAACGCGAAGCAGCCGGAGCAGGCCTCCAAGTTCGGTCTCGATCCCAACAACGTCATGGCATACGACTTTGACGACGCCAAGAAGAACACCAAGACCTATATCGGAGAGGTCATGCAGGCGCTCAACGGCGGCGACGATCGTTTCAAGACGGAATAACACGGAATCAATCGGGAATGTAAGCTGATTCAGGCTGCGATCCCCGCCCCGGTGGGGCGGGGATCGTTTTTCAATCAATGAAAGGAGGCCGCTCAATGGCAAAAACTGCGCACGGCGCGGCGTTGGACCGCAAAAAGCTGATGGCCGATCCGATTATGGTAACCACCATCGTGCTTTTGATCGCGTTCCTTACGCTGTTTATCCTCTATCCTTTGGCAATCCTGCTCGTGGACAGTGTGGTCAGTGACGGACGCATCACGCTCGACACGTTCCGCCGGATTATGAACATGCCGAACTTCACCCGTTCCATCACCAACACGCTGAAGGTTGGCTTCATGGTAGGCATTCTTTCCACAGCGGTCGGTCTGCTGTTCGCCTATGTGGAGGTCTATGTGCGGATGCGAAAGCTCGTCGGAGGCCTGTTCAAGGTCGTCTCGATGCTGCCCGTCGTTTCCCCGCCCTTCGTGCTGAGCTTGTCCATGATCATGCTGTTCGGCAAGGCGGGCTTGATCACGCGCTTTCTGCTCGGCATCTATGACAACAGCGTCTACGGCTACTGGGGCATTGTCACGGTGCAAACGCTGACGTTCTTCCCCGTCTGCTACATGATGCTGAAGGGGTTGTTGAAAAACATCGATCCCTCTTTGGAAGAAGCCGCCCGGGATATGGGCGCTTCCCGCTTCAAAGTTTTCACGAGCGTCACGCTTCCGCTGTTGCTCCCCGGCCTCGGCAACGCGTTCCTCGTCACGTTCATCGAGTCCATCGCCGACTTCGCAAACCCGATGATCATCGGCGGCAGCTACGATACGCTCGCCACTACGATCTATCTGCAGATCACCGGCGCATACGACAAACAGGGCGCGGCGGCGATGGCGGTCGTGCTGCTGTGCATCACGCTCGCAATGTTTGCAGTGCAAAAGTACTACCTGGAATCCAAGACGGCGGCGACACTGACCGGCAAAGCCTCGCGCGGCAGAATGCTGATCGAGGACAAGAGCGTCACGATTCCGCTGACGATCCTCTGCTCGCTGGCCGCGATCTTCGTCATCGGCATGTACCTCTGCGTACCGATCGGCGCGTTGTTCCCGACCTGGGGCTATAAGTTCACGCCGCTCACGTTCAAGTGGTTCGGGCAGGTGTTCCAGAAATACCATGGACTCAAGGCCTTTAAGGACTCCTTTGTCCTGTCCATGATCGCCGCCCCGATCACCGCCCTGCTCAGCATGATCATCTCCTATCTGGTGGTCAAGCGGAAGTTCAAAGCAAAAGGGTTCATCGAAGCGGTTTCGATGCTCGCAATGGCCGTTCCGGGAACCGTTCTCGGCGTCGGCTACATCCGCGGCTTCTCCGGTGGTCTGTTCCATACGGGCGCGCTGCAGTTCCTGTATAACAGCGCGGCGATCCTGATCATCGTATTCATCGTCCGAAGCCTTCCGACCGGCACGCGCAGCGGTATCTCCGCGCTCCGGCAGATCGATAAGAGCATCGAGGAATCGGCGTACGATATGGGTGCGGACAGCTTCCGCGTCTTTATGACCGTCACGCTGCCGCTGATCAAGGACTCGTTCCTCAGCGGACTCGTCACCGCATTCGTCCGCTCCATCACCGCAATCTCCGCGATCATCCTGCTCGTGACGCCGCAGTTCCTGCTGATCACGGTGCAGATCAATGAGTTCGCGGAAAAAGGCGCATACAGCATCGCCTGCGCCTTCGCAACGATCCTGATCCTGATCACATACGGCGCGGTGCTGCTTATGAACCTTGTGATGAAATTCTTCGGTACCAGCAGAAAACAAAAAGAGGAGGTCGAATAATCCATGGCAAAGGAGAAAAAAGGCGTACGCCTGGAACATATTTCCAAAATTTATCAGGACCCGAAAACGAAGAAGAACTTCTACGCGGTCAAGGATACCAACCTGTATATTGTGCCCGGTTCATTCGTAACGCTGCTCGGCCCCTCGGGCTGCGGCAAAACGACCACGCTCCGCATGATCGCCGGCTTTGAAAGCCCGGACGAGGGCGAAATCTACCTCGGCGAGGAGGCGATCAACGCGCTCACGCCGAACAAGCGCGACACGGCGATGGTGTTCCAAAGCTACGCCCTGCTGCCGCACTACAACATTTTCGACAACGTCGCGTACGGTCTGAAGGTCCGGAAGGTTCCGAAGGACGAGATCAAGCGCCGCGTCACGGAGATCCTCGGCCTCGTCGGCCTTGAGGGCATGGAGAGCCGCATGACCAACCAGCTGTCCGGCGGTCAGCAGCAGCGCGTCGCGCTTGCCCGCGCGTTGGTACTCGAGCCGGGCGTGCTGCTGTTCGACGAGCCGCTGTCCAACCTCGACGCCAAGCTGCGCGTCACGATGCGTACCGAGATTCGCCGCATTCAGCAGCAGGCGGGCATCACCGCGGTCTATGTCACGCATGATCAGAGCGAGGCGATGGCGCTGTCGGATAAGATCATCGTCATGGACAAGGGCCTTGTCTCGCAAATGGGCACGCCGCAGGAGATCTACTACCATCCGAAAAACAAGTTCGTGGCCGACTTCATCGGCGACGCGAACTTCCTTGAGGGTACGATGGTGCGGCACGAGGGCGACGTGGGCGTCGTCAACATCAACGGTACCGAAGTACGCGTGGCCGAAGCCTCCGGCGTAGCCGACGGCGCAGAGACGACCGTGGTTCTGCGGCCCGAGTCGACCGTGCTCGCCGATCAGGGCTACTTCCCCGTCAACGTCATCGTATCCAATTTCATGGGCGCCTATCAGCTCTATCATGTAATGCTCGGCAACGTGAAGCTAATCATCCACGAATACAATCCGAAGGACAAGAAGATCTACAAGGCCGGCGACGTCGCGTACGTCAACTTCGCGCCCGGCGACGCGCACTGCATCTGAACGAGTTGAACGGTTGCTTTTTTCCGACGGTTTATGGTACAATAG
>ONLX01000031.1 GCA_900318765.1 uncultured Eubacteriales bacterium | reverse complement strand
GTTTCGTGGCTGAAGCCGGACGGGACGTTTGCCGCCCGCAAGGTCGAGCTGTTCTCGAACCAGGGCGCGTACGCGTCGCACGGGCATTCGATCGCGGCGAAGGCCATGGGCTCATTTGCGCAGCACTACCCCTGCCCGAACATGGAGTGCGACGCATGGACGGTGTTCACGAACCGCCCCGCTGCGGGCGCGATGCGCGGCTACGGGATGCCGCAGGCGACGTTTGCGGACGAAAGCAACATCGACGACTGCGCCAAGGCGATCGGCATGGACCCGCTCGAATTTCGGCGGCTGAACATCATGCCCAAGGGCTTTCATGACAACTTCTCCGGCAACACGAACTATTACGACACCTACCGCGAATGCATGAAAAAGGGCGCCGAAGCGATCGGCTATGAAGAGAAGCGGCAGGCATACGGGCACGATACCGGAAATCTAAGGCGTGGCATCGGTCTTGCGACGTTCTGGTACAACACCGCGGTCTATCCGATCTCGCTTGAAACCTCGTCGAACCGGATGCTCCTAAACCTCGACGGCACCGTGACCATGCAGTGCGGCGAAACCGAGATCGGGCAGGGCGCGGACACGGCGTTTGCCCAGATGGCGGCCGAAGCGATCGGGCTAAAGAGCTATCGGGATGTGCGCGTCGTCTCCTGTCAGGACACCGATATCACCCCGACCGGGCTCGGCGCTTATGCCTCGCGCCAGACGTACGTTGCCGGGTTCTCGATCCGCCAGACCGCCGACCTCCTCCGGGAAAAGATTCTGCGCTACGCAACCGATCTCACGCGCCAGGCGATCGCGAATATGGATATTCGCGAGGGCAATATCGTCCGTAAGGGCGACGGCGAAGTGCTGATGAGCCTCCGTGAGCTTGCGATGACCGCGCAGTACAACCCCGTTCACAGCGAGCATATCACCGCCGAATCGACGTATACGATCCGCAACAATGCGTATTCGTTCGGCTGTACGTTTGCCGAGGTCGAGGTGGATGTCGCGCTCTGCAAGGCAACCGTGACGCGGATCGTCAACGTGCACGACTGCGGGAATCTGATCAACCCCGCGCTTGCGACGGCGCAGGTGCACGGCGGCATGTCGATGGCGATCGGGTTCGGGCTCTCCGAACAGCTCCTGTTCGATCCGAAGACCGGCAAGCCGCTCAACAACAATCTGCTCGACTATAAGCTCTCCACGGTGATGGATCATCCGGACCTTGAGGCGCTGTTCATCGAAAATCCGGAGCCGACCTCGCCGTTTGGCACCAAGGCGCTCGGCGAACCGCCGGCCTGCTCCGGCGCGCCTGCGATCCGGAACGCAATCCTGCACGCCACCGGCGTCGCGATCGACCGCACGCCGATCAATCCGCATGTGCTGTACGCCGAATTCCACAAGGCGGGACTCATTCACGACGTTTGGCTCGACAAGGAGGAACCGAAGCATGTATGACATCAAAGCGCTGTACGAAGCCGCGAGCGTGGAAGACGCGATCCGGCTTCGGCTCGAACATCCCGAAGCGCAGATCATCGCGGGCGGGAGCGACGTGCTCGTTCAGATGCGCGAAGGCAAGCGCGCCGGCAAGGAGCTGATCTCGATCTACGGCATCGACGCGCTCCGCGGCGTCACGATGGAGCCGGACGGCACGATTTGCATCGGTTCGCTGACGAGCTTTTCCCACATCACGCGCGACCCGATCGTGCAGCGGTACATCAACGTGCTCGGCGAGGCGGTCGATCAGGTCGGTTCGCCGCAGATCCGCAACATCGGCACGATCGGCGGCAATACCTGCAACGGCGTCACGAGCGCGGACTCCGCTTCCACGCTGCATGCGCTCGAAGCGATCGTGGAGCTGACCGGCAAAAACGGCGTGCGCCGCATCCCGATCCATGACTTTTACCTCAAGGCCGGCGTCGTCGATCTTCGCGGGGAGAACGGCGAAATCCAGACCGCGATCCGCATTCCCAAAGAAAGCTACGAGAACACCTACGGGCATTACATCAAGTACGGCATGCGCAACGCGATGGAGATTGCGTCGCTCGGGTGCAGCGTCAACGTGCGTCTCTCGCCCGACAAACAGACGATTGAGCGCTGCCGCATTGCCTACGGCGTGGCGGGACCCGTCCCGATGCGCGCGCCGAGCGCGGAAGCGATCGCAAACGGCAGCCGCATCACCGAACAAATGGTCACCGAGTTTGCGCTCGCGGTACTCGAGGACATCCGCCCGCGCGATTCCTGGCGGGCAAGCAAAGCGTTCCGGCAGCACATCGCCGTGGAAATGGCACAGCGTGCGCTGATCCGGTCGATCGAACTGGCGGGAGGTGGAATCGCATGAGCCAATATAAGCTCGTTCACTGCAACATCAACGGGAAGGACGTGGAGCGCATGGTCGATGTGCGCGCTTCTTTGACCGATATGCTCCGCAACGACTATCGGCTGACGTCCGTCAAGAAGGGCTGCGAGGTCGGGGAATGCGGCGCGTGCAACGTGCTGATCGACGGCGAAGCGTTCAACTCCTGCATCTATCTGGCGGTCTGGGCCGAGGGCAAGCACATCCGCACGCTCGAGGGCCTGATGGGGCCGAACGGCGAGCTCTCCGATATCCAGCAGGCATTTCTCGACGAGACCGCCGTGCAATGCGGCTTCTGCACGCCAGGATTCTTAATGTCCGCCGTTGAGGTGCTCGAATCCGGCAAGCTCTATTCGCGTGATGAGCTTCGCAAGCTGCTTTCCGGCCACCTATGCCGCTGCACCGGCTATGAAAACATCCTGAACGCCGTTGAGAAAACCATGAAGCGTCGGCACGGGATTCCGGTCGATTGAATCCGATTCGGTTTTCAAGGTGCTCTTGCCGCCTCCGGGCGGCTTTTTTGTACAATTCGGGCGTCCTGCGCCGGGTCCTTGCTCTTCTCAAAAATTCTGTTCACCCGCGCCGAAGGCATCCCGTCTTGCTTCTTTGACCGCCTCAGCTGTCCTCCGCCCCCTTTTTTACAAATACGGTATAGGCGGGTATTGATATACTTTTTTGTTGATCAATACTTGTTACTCTCAGTAATTACTACTGTGGGAATTTCCGACGCCGGGCCGCCCGCCGCCGGGATTTCCGACGCCGGGATTTCCGACGCCGAAAAACCCGCTCCCGAAAACGCGTGTTTCCCCCTGCGATGCTACTGTATCACAGGGGGAAGCCTTTGGATTCCCATGTTTTGTTCACATTTCAGCCCGCAAGATACGCTCGGCAAAGCCGCCGGACGATGTCCGTAAACCCGTTCGAATCGACCGTCGCGTCCGGATAGAGCGGCACCGTGCCGAGCAGTTCCCCGCCCGCATCGTAAAACGTCGCCGTGCCGACGGACACCGCGGGGTCGAGCGGCGCAAGCAGCGTCTCCGGCACCTCAAACTGCGTCACGATCCCGCCGTCCGCCTTGTTCATCAGATACACCGTCGTTTCGAGCGGAACGAGATTCACGCTCTTTTGATCGCCGTACAGCACCGGAACGTCGGTTAAAAGCGGCTCATTCGCCGTTGCGGGGGTTTCGAGCCGGTAGTTTGCAAACGCGTTGTCGAACAGCTTCGTTGCCTCCGAAAAGCGCGCCTCGCTCGTCGGGCTTCCGATCACTGCGCAAAGATACGTCATATCGTTGCGCTTGGCGGCAAACAAGCCGCAGTACCCGTCGGTCTTGGAGCTGCCCGTTAAAAGCCCGAAACAGCCCGAATACGAGCGCACCATGCGGTTGGCGTTGACCAGCTCCGTATCGCTGCGCCCCGCGTGCGGCAGTTCATCCATGTACCGTCCGCTGTAATCGAGATACGTTTTGCTCGAGAGCGCCGCGTTGCCGAGCTTAATCAAATCCTCACAGGAGAACAGCGTCCCCGTGCCGAGGCTGTTTTCCATCGCGACGTCCACGCCCGCTTCCTTTAAGATCACGCCGATGTTGTTCAAGAACACCTCTTCCGAGCCGAACGCGTTCTCCATCAGCGCCGTGATCGCGTCGCCC
The DNA here is from genome assembly GCA_900318765.1 of uncultured Eubacteriales bacterium. GTDB lineage: Bacteria > Bacillota > Clostridia > Christensenellales > CAG-138 > UBA3792. The sequence continues at coordinate 7,097 of ONLX01000031.1, read as the reverse complement.
GCCGAGATCATAACGGCCGCCTTGATCAGCTCCTCCGCGCGAACGCGCTCCCCCGCCTCCAAAAACGCGGTCGGGCCCGAGACCTTGCTCGCCTTTTTGGAGACCTCCATCTCCGTATCCGGCGCGATCAGACCCGTGTCGAACGCGCGGCACAGCGTTAAAATCGCGGGCAGCTTCGTCAGCCCCGCCACCGGCAGCGGGTCCGAAGCGTTCTGTTCCGAAAGCACCGCAGCGCTTCCCGCAGGCATCAAAAGCTCCGCCTTGGCCGTTTTCGATTCGGCGGCGGCAAACCGCGGCAGCAGCAGCGCCGCGCACAAAACGATCATCCAATATTTTCGCATAGTCATCCCTCCGGTAGTACACTATGCGCCTCGAACCAAAAACAGAACGGCACCGATCGGTCTTGATCGGTACCGTTTGAAGCCGTTTACAGGGGTTCAGAAGAGATCGGAAACGATCCGATCCACCAGACGCGTGAACTGCGCCGACGCGCGATCGGCCGCCTCCGTAACCTCCGCATGGGACAGCGGCTGATCCAGGATTCCCGCCGCCGCGTTCGTGATCAGCGAGATTCCGACGACGCGCATGCCGCAATGCGCCGCGGCAATCGCCTCCGGCACCGTGGACATCCCGACGGCGTCCGCGCCGAGCGCGCGTGCCATGCGAATCTCCGCCGGCGTTTCGTAGCACGGGCCGGACATCATCAGATACACACCCTCCGCAAGCGGGATTCCGTCCGCCTCGGCAAGCGCCTTGAGTCTGCTTCTCAGCGCACGGTCATAGACGTTCGAAAGATCCGGGAACCGCGGCCCGAACGCATCGAGGTTCTTGCCGATCAGCGGATTCGAGCCGGACAGATTGATGTGATCCGAAATCAGCATCAGCGTTCCCGCCGGGAAATTCACGCCGCCCGCCGCGTTGGTGATCAGCAGCGATTCGACGCCGAGCCGCTTCATCGTGCGAACGCCGAGTGCCAGCATCGATTGCGGATAGCCCTCGTAATAATGGAACCGTCCCTGCATGACGATGACGGTCTTGCCCGTCTTTTCCCCAACCACGAACCGGGACGAATGCCCAACGACGCCGGAGACGGGAAACCCTTCGATCGACGCGTAATCGACCGTACGCTTGTTTTCGAGCGTTTCGGCATAGCCGCCGAGCCCGCTGCCGAGGATCAGTCCGATCCTCGCCCGATCGCCTCCGACCGCTTTCAAAGCAGCAACCGCGTTTTCAATAATCCGTTCCTGTTCCATCTTCAACCCTCCAGAATTTCATCGAGGAACGACGTGCCTTCGCGCCACGTCTCCCCGGTCAGGTACGCAAAGATCGTCGCCCCGATGTCGTTGAACGCGGGACGGATGTGCAGATTCACGCCGGGCTTGATGTGCTTCCCCGCAATCAGCAGCGGAATATACTCGCGCGTGTGATCGGTTCCAGGATACGTCGGGTCGCAGCCGTGATCCGCCGTAATCATCAGAATGTCGCCTTCGCCGAGCCCGGCCATCAGATCGGGCAGCTTTCGATCGAAATACTCGAGCGCCTCGGCATAGCCCTCCACGTCGTTCCGGTGCCCGTACAGCATATCCGTATCGACAAGGTTCGTGAAGATGAAGTCGCCGGTGCCGTCCTTCAAAAACCGCTCGGTTGCCTCGATGCCCGCCGGGTTGTTCTTCGTATGATCGACGATCGAGATCCCGCGATGGCAGAAGATGTCTTCAATCTTGCCGATCGCGACGACGCTCTTGCCCCGCTCGGTGAGCCCGTCCAGAATCGTCGGCTGAAACGGCGCGAACGCATAGTCCTTGCGGTTTTCGGTGCGCGTGTAATGGCCGCTCGTGCCGGTAAAGGGCCGCGCGATCACGCGGCCTACGAGGTATTCCCCGACAAGCATCTCCCGCGCGATCTCGCACATGCGATACAGTTCCTCGAGCGGAATCACATCCCCGTGCGCCGCGATCTGAAACACGCTGTCCGCGCTCGTATACACGATCGGGCTGCCGGTTCGCACATGCTCGTCGCCGAGCTCCTGAATGATCGCCGTGCCGGACGCGACAACGTTGCCGATTGTTTTGCGGCCGATGCGCGCCTCAAACGCGTCCAGAAATTTCCGCGGGAACCCGTGCGGATACGTTAAAAACGGCTTTTCGAGCGAGTAGCCCGCCATCTCCCAATGACCGCAGGTCGTATCCTTGGCATGCGTCTTCTCCGCGCACTTGCCGTACGCGCCCGTGATCGCTCCCTCGTAGGGCGGGAGCGTGCAGCCGTCGATCGCGGCGAGCCCGAGCGCCTTCATATGCGGCACGTCGAGCCGGCCGCGCTTATGGTAAATATTGCAGATCGTGTTTGCGCCTACGTCGCCGAACTCCGCAGCGTCGGGCAGGTACCCGATGCCCGCGCTGTCCAGTACGATCAGAGTGACCCGTTTTTTCATACAGCAATCCCCCTCTTCCGGTTCTGATACGGGTATTTTACCACATTCTTACGCGGCGCGTCAATCCTTCGCCCGATCAGAACAGGTTTTCATACATCTGTTGCGCGTCGATGCAGTAGCCGCGCGTGCTGTCGCTTAAAAAGACGTGCGTGACCACGCCGATCACCTTCCCGTTCTGCACCACCGGGCTGCCGCTCATGCCCTGCACGATGCCCCCCGTGCGCGCGACAAGGTCGCGGTCGATCACCTCGATCATGAACCCGTTCGTTTCGGGCGAAGCCTGCACATCGAGCCGGATCACGCGAACGCGAAAGCTTTTGGGCGCGTCGCCCTCCACCGTGGAGCGCATCTCCGCCTCCCCGAGCCGCACCTCTCCCGGGGAAGCGATCGGGTACAGCGGCGCGTTCGCCCCGGGTCGGTTCAGCGTCCCCGCGATGCCGTAGGGCGTATTCTCCTTCAGCGTTCCGATCGAAGCGTCGTCGGCCATCGAAAACACGCCGATCAGCTCGCCCGCCTGCCCGCCCGAGCCGCGCTCCACGCCCGTGACCGTCGCAGGATAGATGTTCCCGCCGCCGCTTTTCAGCAGAACGCCGGTATCCACGTCCGAAACGCCGTGCCCGAGCGCAGCGAACCGCAGCGATTCCGGCGCATAGAACGACAGCGTCCCGATTCCGGAGGTGCTGTCCCGCACCCAGACGCCGATGTGCAAAGCGCCGTCCGAATCCCGCACGGGCGTGACCGTTGCCCGAAATCGGTTCCCGTTGCGCTCGCAAAGCAGCAAAAGCGGCTCCTCCTTGTTGCAGTGCGTTAAAAAGTCCGCGCTGCTTTTGACCGATTCTCCGTCCACCGAAAGCACCACGTCGCCCGCCTTGAGCCCCGCTTCGGCCGCGGGATTGACGGTTCCGAACCCGGTACGGATCCCCCCGAGCCCGACGATCTGCACGCCGCGCGTCTGCATCCGGATCCCGATCGCCCTTCCGGACGCCGCAACGACCGGCTGCGTGCCGACCGTTTCGACCGTGCGCAGCGGCAGCACGCCCAAAAACCGAATGTCGATGTTCGCGCCCGTGCGATCCGAAAGGCGCTCGTCCCCGCTGCCCGAAACGGCTCCGAGAGGAGATTGCGTCGTCGAAAGCAGCGGCGCGCCCTCCGGCACCGATTCCAAAGCGCTTGCGCCGCAAAGCAGCCGCTGTACGGGCGGCGATCCGTACCACAGCAGCAACGCCGCGCACAGCACGGCGGACGTCCATTTTCTGATCATTTTCATGCCCGTAGTGTGTGCCGCGCGGCCCGCTCTCATACAAAAAAACGGTTGACAAACGGCAATAATAATATATAATTTATCCCGTGTGATGCAAAAAGGAGGAAATAACGGCATGAAACTGGCTATTTACGGATATGGAAACCTCGGAAAGGGCGTGGAAGCGGCGATTTTGCAGAACCCGGATATGGAACTGGTCGGGATCTTTACGCGGCGCGATCCGGCCGCGCTGAAAACGCAAACCGGCGCGCCGGTCTACGCGGCAAGCACGCTTCCCTTGTATCGCGATACGATCGATGTGGTACTTCTGTGCGGCGGCAGCGCAACGGATCTGCCCGAAATGACCCCGCAGCTTGCGAAGGACTTTTGCGTGATCGACAGCTTTGATACCCATGCGAAGATCCCCACCCACTTTGCCGCGGTCGACGCGGCGGCCAAAGAAGGCGGCAAGCTCGCGCTGATCTCGTGCGGATGGGATCCGGGCCTGTTCTCATTAAACCGCCTCTATGCAAGCGCGATTCTGCCCGACGGCGCGGACTATACCTTCTGGGGACGCGGCGTGAGCCAGGGACATTCCGACGCGATCCGCCGCATTCCCGGCGTGATCGACGCGCGCCAATACACGGTACCGATCCCCGCCGCGCTCGAAGCGGTCCGCAGCGGAAAAATGCCCACCCTGACCACGCGGCAAAAGCACCTGCGCGAATGCTATGTCGTAGCGAAGCCGGACGCGGACAAAGCTGCAATCGAAACCGCGATCAAGACGATGCCGAACTACTTTGCCGACTACGATACGACCGTTACGTTCATCTCCGAAGAAGAAATGCAAAACAATCACAGCGCACTTCCGCACGGCGGCGTCGTGCTCCGCAGCGGAACAACAGGTCTAATGGGCGAGCACCGGCACACGATCGAGTATTCGCTCAAGCTCGATTCGAACCCCGAGTTTACGGCGAGCGTCCTCGTCGCGTACGCGCGGGCGATCGGCCGCATGGCAAAGCGCGGCGTCACGGGCTGCTGCACGGTGTTCGACATTGCGCCCGCCGACCTCTCCCCGCTCTCCGGTGAGCAGCTCCGTCAATCGATGCTGTAAACCAAACGTCCGAAATGAACCGTTTCGATCGCTTCGGGACGGTTTATTTATTTATTTTGTAAACAATTGAAAAATAATTTCAATTTGTTATTTATGGGTGTAAAATTCCTGTACGCCTGCGAGCAGTTCGTTCCGGCAAGCCGGTTCGGCGACGTCTTCTCAGGTATGACCGACAGCGCCGCCAAAGCGGAATTCTGTCGAAACGACCAACCGCGCGAGGAATGCCGCACCTGCCCCTTCCTGCCCGACTGTACCGCTTTCCGGAATTGTCCGGTCCGGGAATACCATTGCCGCGAAATGCACGAGCTGCTTTTGAAGGACACGCTCTGCCGCATGATCGATCAAAAAGACGATGTTTCGGACGCGGATACCCCGCGCTGCTGAATACATGCAAAAAAGACCGCTTCGATTCCACGGAGCGGTCTTATGTTTTATGGGTTATTCGCCTTGGTATTCCGTCCAGTAGGCTTCCTTGCCGTCGAAGTAGTACGCAACGCGATCGACGTGCTTGAACCCGGACACGATATCGTCAAGCTTGGAGCCGTAGGTATTGAATGCCTCCTCGGTGAAGTAGACCTGCAGCACCCTTGCGCTTGCGAACGCGCCGTTGTCCCACTCGGTCGGGAACGAATTGGGCTCGGTCAGCCAGAGCATATACACATACTCGAACATGCCGCAGAACGCGCCGTAGCCGACCTTTGTCAACGTCGACGGAATGGAGATCGTGACGATGTGATCATACGGCGCGGTGCCGTTTTTCACGTACTCGGGATGCTGCGCGGCCTCCTCGGGCGTGAACCAATCGTATTGCCAATTTTGATAGAACGTGCGCCCGCACTCGCTGAACGCCCATTCATCCGCAAACTCCACGCCCTCTTCGATCGTGATCGTCATCACATCGGGGCAGCTTGCAAACGCGCTGTTCGGCACCGTCTTGAGCGTACCCGGAACCGTGATGTTCACAAGCCCCGTCTGATAGCACGCGCTCTCGCCCATCGATTCGAGCGCGGAGAGGTTCAGTTCCTTCACGCCGAGCCGCCCCGAGAAGGCGTGCTTGCCGACCGATTGAATCGTATCCGGCAGCGAGATCGACTGCAGCGTCGTATCGTTTGCATAGGGATCCATCACAAAGTAATCGCCGAGCGCGGTGCAGCCTTCGCCGATCGTGAGCGAGGTCGCCTTCAGGCTCTGCATAATGTTATAATCGGAAAGGTCCGCGTTCGGGCCGATCTCGACCGCGGTAAAGTTCGCCTCAATCAACGCGTTGTGCTCATAGACCGTTCCGCTCGCAGGGCATACGAACCGGCCCGTGCCGTTGCCCGCCTGATTGAACGCGCCGGACTGAATCCGCGCGACCGTATCCGGCAGGATCACATCGCCGAGCGACGCGCACCCGCGGAACGCCTCCGAACCGATCGTAACGAGCCCGCTGCCGAACGAAACGGATTCCAGCGTGGTACAGCCCTCGAACGCATGGTAATCGATGTACGTCAGCGAGTTCGGCAGCACGACGCTCTTTAAATTGGTGCAATCGCGGAAGGCGCCGTACTCGATGTAGCGGATGCCTTCGGAAAGAACGACCGACGTGATGCTGCGATTGCCTTTGAACACGTTCGTGTTGATGCCGACGACCTCGCTCGTCCCGACGACCGCCGGAATCACAAGATCGGTCGCCGTTCCGGTATAGCCGGACAGCTCCGCAATCGTATTGACCTCGTAGCCGTCCGCATTCTTGCGATCATCCTCCGGGTTGTGGAAGGACGCCGGATCGGTCACGACCGCGTTCATCACGGTTTCAAACGTTTCGGTCTTCGTGTACGCCCAGAAATCGTCGTCGCTCTGCCAGTCGTACAGGTTCAGCTTCATCGACAGCGCATGGTACTCGGTAAAATCGGTAAACAGCTCGAGCGACTTGAGCGTCGATTCGGACAGCGTCGACGTCCGAACCGCGCCGTACCACGTTCTGCCGCCGAAGTTCAGCGTCTGATACGATTCGGCGATGTATCCCGCCGCGACCTTCGGATCGGCGTAAATCGAGGAACCGAAGTAGATCGAGCCGCGCGTCGCGCCGCCGATCGCAGCCCAGATCGTATGGTCGCCGTCGGACGAAGTGCTCCACCGTGCGGGGAACGAAACGCGAAGCCCCGGGATCGCGACCTCCTTCAGGGCGCCGCTCTCCACAAACGTGATGCCGTGCAGCAGCGTATTCAGCGCGGGATCCGCAAGCACCGGCGCGATCGGATCGGTCGTGTTCTCCGGAAGCGAAACGTCCACTTCAAGACCGCCCCACGGTCCGACGATCGTATCGCCGT
>ONLX01000030.1 GCA_900318765.1 uncultured Eubacteriales bacterium | reverse complement strand
TACCGCGCGGGCTCGTGGACATGGAACGACTGGGGCAATAAGATCGATGTAAATCTGCTGCAGATCGGGTTCTACTACTATGCGCTGCGGCTGACGCAGCAGCTCGCCGACGACCTCGGTATCGCAGACGACAATGCGTTCCTGTCCGGGCGGATGCAGTCGATCGAAGCAAACTGGCGCGCCGCCTATGAAACGGACGATGGGTTCAAGTCCCCGGAATCCGCGTACATCGACGATCGCGCAAACGCGATGCTCGCGCTGTCCGGCCTTGCGGACGCATCGGACTACGCAAAGATTGCAGCGGTGCTGACCGCTACAAAAGAGGCAAGCCCGTTCACCGAAAAATATGTGCTCGAAGCGCTTTGCGAGATGGGGTACACCGATCTTGCGCTTGTGCGGATTAAGGAGCGCTATGCGCCGATGCTGACCGACGAATGGGATACGCTTTGGGAGCAGTTCAACGACGAAACCGGTACCTACAACCACGGCTGGACGGCCGCGCCGCTGTACATCCTGTCGAAGTACGTTGCCGGCATTCGTCCGACCGAGGCGGGGTGGAAGTCGTACGAAATAGCGCCGAGCGACGTGCTCGCATCCTATACCTGCTCCGTCTGGACGCAAAGCGGCACGATCACGGTCGAAAAGAACGGCACCGCCGTCACCATTACGACGATCGACGGCAACGGCACGGTAATCCTGCCCGATGGACAGACCTTTGCCGTCACCGCCGCCGGAACCTATTCTTACACAATCGGAGAATAAGGAGTTTATACACCCATGAAACGATTTGTTCTGGTTGTCCTCGCATCTATGCTGCTCGCTGCCTGCGCTGCGCCGCCAGCGAACGTTCCGGAACCTGTTGAAGAACCTTCCGCTGCAGTCGAAGCGCCGACCGCCGCACCGTCCGGCGAGCATATTCTTGACAAGCTGCAGGTCGTGTCGCGTCCGAACAAGGTGGATTACTTTGCAGGCGAAACATTTGATCCGACCGGCCTGGTCATCAACGCATTCTATCAGGACGGAACAGTTGAGGAGAATGTGCCTTGGGAGAGCAATACAACCGTGATTACGGGCAAAATGACTTCCGCTACCGTCACATGTATGGACAAGGAACTTCGACTCTCACTGAACGTCGTAAGGGAAGGGAACCTGCCGCAGTATTCGGTAGAGAATACGCCTGAGGTAGAAAACAGCCCGGTCAAGGGACAAACCTTCTTTTGGCTTGGCTCGTCTGTTACCTACGGCGTGGATTCCGAACAGGAGAGCATGGCGGACTTCTTCTGCAAAAAATACGGCGCAATCATGATCAAGGAAGCTGTTTCGGGCACAACACTTTCAACGAACAAGATCAACAGCTATGTTGAACGGCTGGATCAATACATAGCCGATCATCCCGACACGCACGTCGATGCGTTTATCTGTCAGCTTTCCACAAATGATACTTACTTTGTCGGCACCAAGCTCGGTGAAATGCTGTCGGACGACGTCCGCGACAGCGCTTCGTTTGACGTCGGTACGATCTGCGGCGCGATCGAGTATATTATCGCCCGCGCAAAAGAAACATGGGACTGCCCGATCTACTTCTATACGAATCCTGCGCTCATTGGAAAAACAGAATATAAGCTGATGGTAGACGCACTGTATGAGATCGCCGAGAAGTGGGAGATTACGATCATCGACATGTACCGCGACGAAGCGTTCAACGACATCACCGAAGCGCAGAAGATACTCTATATGACAGACACGATCCACGCAACCAAGGCGGGCTACCGCGACTGGTGGCTGCCGAAGTTCGAAGAAGCGCTGCTGCCGTGACCTGCATACCAAAAGCCGGGAATCGCCCCGGCTTTCGCGTTTTTGGATCGGATTACGGACGCTTCGGGAAGCGAACCGAGAGGAAGAACATGTTGTCGACGGCTTTCAGTTCGAGCGTGCCGCCGTATTGCTCGACGATGTAGCGCATGCTCCGAACGCCAAAGCCATGCCGCGCGGCGTCCTGCTTGCGCGTGGTCGGGATTCCGTCCGCAAAGAACAGCTCGCCGGCGTAGTAGTTCGATTCCTCGATCACCGCGCAGCCGTCCTGTTCGTTGCAGACAAGCGAGATCACTTTCAGTTCCGGATCATCCACATATTGCAGCGCTTCGATCGCGTTGTCGATGATGTTGCCGAACAGGGAATACGTCTGCGCGGCGGTCAAAAAAGCAAACGGCTTGCCGCACGCCATACAGGAGAAGTGAATTCCGTTCTTCTCGCACAGGATCGCCTTTTCGCTGAGCACGACGTCCAGCACTTCGTTGCCGGTGTTGATGTTGGCGTCGTAAAACCGGATCGCCTCGCGCAGCGCCGCCGTTTCTTCACCGGTCAGCTTGCCTTCGAGCTTGTCGATCATGTGCTTGAGGTCGTGGCAGCGCATATTGATTGCGTCCATATTCGCCTTGACGGTTTCGAACTGCGTCTTTTCCTGCTTCATAAGCTGATTCAGGATATTGAGCTGCCGTTCTTTTTCGCTGCCGGAAAGGAGACCGGCGCAGATGATCAGAACGACGAGTCCGAACGCGATCGAAAAGATTTTAACGACGATGTTCAGCGCCATTCTTTCGCCTTCATACACGCGCGCGATGCAGACGAGCACGTTGACGATCGCGACGGTGGCGACCGAAACCAGCATGATATTGCGCCGCACGCGCTTGTCCTCGGCAAGCTTTTCTTTCGGATGGAAGATCAGCGCAAGCAGGAGGTAGACGCCGAGCCGCAGCGAGAAGAACAGAATCCATTCCCAGTCCGCGACGGCGGCGGCTTCCGAATGCACCAGGGTGATGGTAACGCGGTCGTTGATCCCGCGGAGGTTCTGCAGCAGGGGATAGAACTTGTTGCCGATCTGATACGCGGCCAGACCGGATGAGAACGCGAGCAGCAGTTCCTCAATACGCCCTTCCCAACAGACGAACACGAACAGAATGTTCAGCCCGTTGATCAAAAGATAGCACAGCACGCGCATGGTAAGCGACGGCAGTTCGGTGTTCAGAATTGCCAAAAGATAACAGACGATGCAGCAAAACGGCACCATCATGAAAGCACGGATCGGGAATCCGTACCGCTTCTTCAGTTGGTTGCAGAACAGGGAAACCGCAAGCTGCGATTCCAGAAAGGTCAGAATCAGCGCGAAGCCTTCAAAAGCGTATTTTCCGAGGACGCGGGTAATTGTATCAGTCATGCTGCTTACTCCCCGCAAACCTGGCAAACGCGTCGGAAAACGGTTTCTTGCGCGGATGGCTGATCGGGAGCGCCTCCCCGGCGACCCAGACCGTCAGATCCTCGATTTTTTCCACAAACGCCAGATTGACAAGCAAAAAATTATTGCAACGCGCAAAGCGGTCTTTCGGCAGCGCGTCCTCGACGGCTTTCATCGTCTGGTACTGCTGGTAGGTGCTCGTATCGGTATGATAGGCGCAATGGTGGCCGCGCACTTCGACGTACCGGATCCGGTCGGCGGTCAGGCGAACAAACCCGCCCTCGGTGCGCAGCAGCAGGTCTTCGGCTTTCGTTTGCGGAAGCTTGGCGAGCGCGCGTGTGAATTTCAGCGTGAATTCCGCATACGGGACGGGCTTGACGATGAAATCGGCGGCGGCGACGTCGTACCCCTGCAGGGCGTACTGGCGCATGCTCGTGACGAAGATCAGCATGACCTTGTTGTCCTTTTCCCGCAGCAGATGCGCGGCGTCCATGCCGTTCATCATCGGCATCATGATGTCCATAAACACGATGTCGAACTCGGCCTTGTACTGCTCCAGAAACGTAATAACGTTCGAACAGACCGTCACCTGCGTGCCGATCTGATGCTCCTCTCCGTAGCGGCGAATATGCGATTGCAGGCGATCCGCCTGCTCCTGCTCGTCTTCGACGATTGCAATCCGAACCATTCGTTTCTCCTCTGTTCGACATGATACCATT